>NZ_CALFPF010000717.1 GCF_937919775.1 uncultured Gimesia sp. | reverse complement strand
ACCAGCTCCTAAAGCCTGCTGTGCTCCTGCTCCACAAGCATGTGCCGCACCAGCTCCTAAAGCCTGCTGTGCTCCTGCTCCTAAGACTTGTGCCGCACCAGCTGCTGAGTCTTGCTGCAACGAAAAACCTTGCTGCAACGCAGATCCTTGCGAAATCGCAGAACTGATCTATCAGTCACAAACAGCTTGTTATGCTAAGCACCGTCGCAAAGCAATTCACAAGCTGGGTGACAAGTTCACCTGCGAATGCAATCCTGAAATCATGTGTGCTTTCATCTACGCTTTGAACGACGCTGACGAACGTGTTCGTGCTAAAGCTGCTGATGAAATCGGCGACCAGCTTCGCAAGAACAGCTGCTGCTGCTCACCTGAGCTGACTGCTGCTCTGACATGTGCTCTGGGTGACTGCGACAAAAAGGTTGTTCGTGAAGCTACTCAAGCTCTGAGACTCTGCGGATACGATGTTGTCGAAGGTTGCTGCGATACACCATGCTGCCACGCTGGATGTGCTCCTGCCGGATGCTCACCATCAGCAGCTCCTGCAGCTCCTGCTCCAACCTCAGATCCTAAGGCTTACTTCCCCAGCCGTCTGCAAAATCAAAAGCAGACTCGTCGTCTGAGCGGAAACAGCCTGTCAAACCTGTTCGGTCTGATTGACTGATCAATCAAACCTTCAGCTAGACTGAATTGAAGAATCAAACGGCTCTCCTGTAAAGGGGAGCCGTTTTTTTTTTGTCTTCAAGAAATCAAGCATCCGGGATTGTACTTCCTCTATTCTGGACATTACAATCCTAATTAACTAACTCCATTGCCTTAAAAACAGGAAGTCACTAGAGTTAAAATAAACATTCGTAATCGATTGCAGGATCTGTTAATATAAAGTTTACCTTCCAATGATTACTGAAAGCGACGAGTTTACGTTTCGGAAAAGTAGATTGTTACTTCCCTCCTCACCAGCGACTCACTAAAACGAGAAGCATCCTGCCAGAAAGTACTACATAAGTGTCACAGTTCGCGATTAAACAAAACTAACCGTAACCCTTAAAGGCACATGTTGTTTGATTCAGAAATCAAATAGTTATCCTCCGACATCTGATCAACAGCCGGCATTTCCGATTTGAAGGTTCTCACCATGCGACGTCGAAAATTCCTCAAATACTGCACCAGTATCTTAGGTTCCGTCTACGCCACAATCCTGGTCGTACCCGGGTTGGGGTTTTTGTTTTCGACTCTCAAACGAGGTCAACAAAAAGAGGCAACCTACAAACTGGCCAAACTGAACGACCTGGCGCCAGGTGTTCCCCAGCGATTTACTATTATTGACCATCGCGACGATGCGTGGACTAAATACCCGTCCGGTCCGATCGGGTCGGTCTGGATCAGTAAGGCCGAAGATGGAACCGTGACGGCTTTCTCATCCACCTGTCCCCATCTGGGATGCGTAGTGGATTATATCCCCGGCGATGAAGTATTTTTCTGCCCGTGCCATGCAGCGACTTTTCAAACAGACGGCGCGATGGTGAGCGGCCCACAACCTCGCGGCATGGATGAGCTGAAAACTTCGATCGAAAAAGTCCGGGGAGAGCAGTGGGTGAGCGTGGAATATCAGAGGTTTGCAACCGGAATCGCAGAAAAAGAACCGATCGGCTGACGCTGACTGATACGCTTCAAACCCTGCTGCCTTACTCCGTTGATGAAAATATTTTAATTTCCCATAGGGAGATGTTTCAGTGCTGTCAGAAAAAACCAAACAGTGGCTCGATGAGCGAACCGGCTACCAGAACTTCCTGCATGCAATCTTTCTGTTGAATTTTCCGACGAAAAGACGTTCCCGCTGGCAAAATATCTGGGGAGGCGCGCTGGTATTACTGATGCTGGTGGAAATCGTGACCGGCACCTTATTGATGACGGTCTACAGCCCGTCTGAAGCGGCAGCCTGGGGCAGTGTGCATTATATTGAAACGCAGGTCGATCTGGGCTGGTTTGTGCGCGGTCTGCATCACTACACGGCCCATATGATGATTGTCGCCGTAGTCATACATATCTTCCTGGTCATCATTTCCGCCGGTTATCGCAAGCCGAAAGAATTTATTTACTGGACCAGCCTGCTGATCGGCGGGGTCATCATCGGATTAACGGTGACCGGAAACCCGCTTCCCTGGGATCAGAAAGGTTACTGGTCCTATCAAATTGAAACAGGAATCGCCGGCACCATGCCCGTGATCGGTTCCACCCTCCGCTCCTTAGTGATCGGAGGCAGCGAGTTCGGAAACCTCACGTTAACACGACTCTATACAATTCACGTCATCGTTCTACCCGTGATCGCCATGCTGCTGTTCACAATCCACCTGGCGCTGGTTCGCCGTGATCGTCTGCGTACCGCAAAAATCAAAGAAGCGGACAATGATCCGGAGATCGACTTCGAACTCGACGAAGACGATCCCGTGAAAGATGAAATCACACAACCTTACTGGCCTTATCAGACAACCCGCACGCTGGTATTAACGCTGGTGCTGGTCGGCATCGTGATCATGCAGATCATGATTTATCCCGCTCTCAAAAACCAGCATGTCGGCTCCGAGCTGCTGGGATGGGAGGCAGATCTTCCTGCCAGTGAGATCAAACTGGAAGCCCCCGCAGACAGTTCGCTCCCCTTTGTCGCGCGACCGGAATGGTTTGTCCGCTTTCTGTTCGAACTCAGACACATGGTCCCCAAGGAACTCGAAGTTTTAGTCACAGCCGTGCTGCCGGGCGTGATTCTTGCCATTCTGATCCTGGTCCCGTTTTATGAAAAAGTTCTGGGAGAAAAATGGGGACAGAGGCTGGCGATCTTCGTGTATGTCGGCGGTCTGCTGATTATTTCCGGCATCAGCTGGTATGGTATCAAAACAGAACGCAGTGCCCCCGACTATGCATTGAACCGCTCGCAGGAAATCGCGTACGCCGCGCGCGCTTCCTGGCTGGCCCACAAAAACGGCGTTCCTCCGGAGGGGCCCGCTTCGTTATTGCGAAATGATCCCAAATCAATCGGGCCGCTGATATTTGCGCGCCACTGCGGTATCTGTCACACCTGGAACGGCCATGACGGAACCGGGCACAATATCATGGAAATGAAGGACGGCAAAAAAGTCAAAGCGACTCCCCGTGCTTCGGATCTGGCCGGATTTGCCACGACAAAATGGCTGGCGGAATTTCTGACGGACCCAAAATCCCCCAAATTCTTTGGCCATCTCGGCACAACCAAGGGGGGAGACGCCATCCTGAACGGAGACATGAGCGACTGGGCCGCCAGCTACGTGGGCCCGGAAGGAGTTCTCACGAAAGAAGACATTGAAGCCGTCGCGGCACTCGTCGCCCGCGAAGCCAAACACAGAGATTTTGAACCGGTCAGCGAAACAGTCATCCAGCGCGGCATTTCTGTTTTCAGCGGTAAAGAGTTCAAGGATAAAACAGGCAAAGTGGTCGATTTTGACGGCTACTGTGCTCAGTGCCACGCCATGAAAGCCGGCGATCCCGAAGAGGAAGGGGGAGGTGCTGCCCCCGATTTCAACGGCTACGGCTCCGAAAAATGGCTCTCAGATTTCATTCG
>NZ_CALFPF010000716.1 GCF_937919775.1 uncultured Gimesia sp. | reverse complement strand
AAGATAATTTACGGAAGATGATCGAATTAGTCGGCGATCCCAGCCGGCTACGACCGCATTGCAAAACTCATAAAATGCGCGAAATTATTGCGCTGGAACTTTCACTGGGAATTGTGAAACATAAAGCGGCGACCTTTCCCGAAGCCGAAATGCTGGCTGATGCGGGAGTCAAAGATATCTGTCTGGCCTACAATCTGGTCGGGCCGAATATTGCACGGGCGGTTGAATTTCGCAAACGCTGGCCTGCTGTTTCGCTTCAGGTGACCGCCGATCATCCGACGCCGATTGAGCAGTTGGGCGAGGCGATGTCGGCGGCGGGTCTTGAGATCGAAGTGCTGCTCGATTTGAACACGGGACAGAATCGCACCGGAGTCGCACCGGGAGATACTGCAGTTGAACTGTATCAGATGATCGACAATACGCCGGGGTTGATCGCCGCTGGTTTGCACGTGTATGACGGTCAGAATCATCAGATCGATTTTCAGGAACGCGAAGCCGCAGTCCTGGCTGTCTGGAATAACGTGAGCCGTTTACGCGATCAGCTGATTACCGAAGGTTTAGTCGTGCCGCGCATTGTGGCGGGAGCGACCGGGTCGTTTCCGATCTTTGCCGGCATTGATGATCCGGAAATTGAAGTCTGTCCGGGGACCTGCGTCTTGCATGATGTGGGATATGGTCAATTATTTCCCGACCTGCAATTTACTCCCGCGGCGCTGGTTTTAACTCGCGTCATCAGTTGTCCGGGGTCGGATCGGATCACACTGGATCTGGGATACAAGGCGATTGCCTCTGACCCGGCGATGGAAAATCGCTGCTCGTTTCCCGACCTGCCGGATGCAAAAGCCGTGCTGCAGAACGAAGAGCATCTGGTGATTATGACTCAGCGCGCCAGCGAATTTCAGCCCGGTGATGAATTGCTGGCCATTCCCCGCCATGTCTGCCCGACTTCCGCATTGCATAAGTCGGTGACCGTTGTCAGCGGCGGGCGCGTAGTCGATCATTGGAATGTTGCTGCCCGGGATCGCTTTATCTCGATCTGATTCCGGATTGTCAGGCAACTTTGAATACCCAATCTATAATAAGGCGTGGATTGTTTCTCCGCGAGACCAGGTTCCAGCATGTCCGAGACACGACAAAAAACGGGAATTCCTCAACTGGATGAAATGCTGTCGGGAGGCTTATTGCCAGGCAAGTTGACGGTGGTCTTAGGTGCCACCGGCATTGGTAAGACCCAGTTGGGACTGCAATACGCACAGGCAGGGCTGGGTCAGGAAGGGCAGACCGGTATTTTGTTCGATATGGCAACCCGCGGCGATTCTCAAAGCCACAGCGAGTATGCCGAGCGGATGTTTCAGTGGAAGATCAGGGAACAGAGCGTCGATGAGCCGTTCGATCTGGAACAGATCTGGGAGGCAGGGCAGGTGCGGAAAGATTATCAGCATCTGTTTCGTCAAAGCGGACGCAGAGTCACCAGACGCGATATGGAACTGGACGAGTGGAAAGAATGGAAGCTGGAATTTGTTAAAAAACTGGATGCGGCGATTGCCTATTTTTATTCGAATTTTGTGCACGGAGTGAGGCGGACGGTGATTGACGGGATTGAGCCTACGGAGCGGCCCAGTGAATCATTTCAGTTTCATGCGTTTGAATACGTTTACCACCAGATCCTGCGGAAAGAATATGACTGGGTGGCCCGAGATCTGTTTCGTGCTCAGTTCCGCAGCAATCAGGAACTGATACACCGGCACCAATACGATTTTCAGGAGATCGGCTGTCTGTTGTTGTTGACCACGCATGAAGTGATGCTCGATGATTTGATTCAACGCCCGATAGAAAGTGGCGACGTCTTATCGAACGCAA
The DNA here is from genome assembly GCF_937919775.1 of uncultured Gimesia sp. Taxonomy (GTDB): domain Bacteria; phylum Planctomycetota; class Planctomycetia; order Planctomycetales; family Planctomycetaceae; genus Gimesia. The sequence continues at coordinate 2,078 of NZ_CALFPF010000716.1, read as the reverse complement.
ATACGATTATCCTGATGGGAAAAATCCGCGAAGGAAACCGGATGAGTCGTGCGCTGCATATTGCCAAGCATCGAGGCAGTGCCGTTGATGAGTCGCTGGTGCCTTACGAGATTCAGGAGTCGGGCATTCGTCTGCTCACTTAAACTGTTACGACCAGTGAGATCGGGAGGTGTTTCCTCTAAACCGGTTTGATGCTTGCTCTTGCTATAACAGTTCTGACCGTTATTTCTGGAACACCTGTATCAGAGATTCGAGAAATCAGTTTTTGAAAGCCAGTTTAAATCCGTTCCCGCTTTTTCTCAAAGATAGATTTGCACGGAGACTCCCGAGATGAAACGGTAATCATCGGGTTTTCTAAGTGACAAAGATATAACAACGAAAAGAGGGACGGCCATGTTAGTAGATAATTGCGTAGAACCTGCTGATCTTGCAGATGCATTCGTACAACGTTTAGATCGCTTACACTCTGCTCCCAAGGTAGCGCAACAGGTGCTGCAACTGACGCGGGATCCGGGAAGTAATATCGATGATCTTGTGAGGTGTATTGAACACGACCCGGGACTGGCTGTCAAAATCCTGCAGGTTGTGAATTCCTCGAAGTATGGGGTTGCCCGGCAGATTACAAGTATCAAACACGCGGTATCCTATCTGGGAAAAGATGCCATCCGGATGCTGACGATCAGCTTTTCGATGGTAGAGTCGCTGACCAAACGGAGTAAGGGGCGAATTTTCGTTGATTATTGGCAGCGTGCATTAACCATCGCTGCTATTTCCGCGCATCTGGCCGACCATCATAAGTGCCTGAAGAAAGATGAAACTTACACTGCAGGCTTATTGGCGGATGTGGGAATTCTGGTATTTTCACAGGTTGATCGCGAACAATACAGCCTGATTTATGAGAGTTATCCTCACGGAGAAGCGTTGCTCAAAGGCGAACAACAGTATTTCGGCTTCGATCATGCCTTGCTCGGGGCACGTCTGCTCGACCATTGGGATATTCCTCAGGAAATCGTAACCGCCGTGGAAAATCATCATGGTACTGGTCAACATGGTTGTCCGCTGGGCATTGCATTGCGAACAGGCAGCCTGCTGGCTGGTTCATTGTGGAACCGTTCTTCAGTCGAATATCTGGAAGCCGAAGAGATTCTGCTTTCGTTTTTCGAACTGGATGAAGTACAAATTGAAACCATGATTGAAGCATGCAAACAGGATATTGCCGAAAGTGCCGAGTTTTTTGGAGTGAACCTGGAAGGGTAATCAGAAGTTAATTCTTCTGTGTTTTCTGACCGGTTTCACTTTCGAAAGCCAGCTTGATCGCTTCGACGAATTGCGTTTCAGTATAAATGCGATGCGTGGAAGCGTTGAAGCCCTTTCCCGTCCTGGTCTGGGAGAGATATGTACCCAGGTTCTTGCCGCCCTGGGTGGTGGTCATGTATTCAATCATCGTAAAACCGCCGGGGGAATTAATAAAGTCCCTGATATTCCGTTTTCCATAAGGCATGACCAGGATGTGGTCCAGTCGATCATAACCTCCGGGCATTTTGGAGACTCGCCTCATAAACTTGATTCCCTTTGCCGTCTTCAGTTGAGCAGCAAGGAAGTCCGTTTCCGCGTGCACCCGACTCAGGATGTTTTTTTCTGCTTTGGCGGTCCAACCCGCTTTCTGGAACTGCCTGAATAGCGGCTTGACCTGATTCCGGGTAAGCATATCTCCCGGTTCATAATTCTGCAGACCGGCAAAATATTCCTGTGTGATTTCTAATACCTCTTCCAGTGTAGGAAGTTTGGGGGGGGCATCCGTCTCGGGAGTGATTTCGGGCAATGGAGCGGCTTCTTTTGGTTCCGCTGATATTACCGGTATTGCCCAAATCAGGCTGAGGAAGAGTATCGCGCTGAATGATGAATTGTGAAATAATGACATCAGTGGGAGATCTCCTGATCGAAACCAATGCGCTGAGAGAAAGGATTTCAGATAATCAAGTAATATCAGAGCTTATCGGCAAAATGCTGTCCGCGATCCCTGGACGAACCTTTTGATCGGTTTGGTTTCGCAGTTCATTGTTTAAGTCTAACCCATC
>NZ_CALFPF010000715.1 GCF_937919775.1 uncultured Gimesia sp. | reverse complement strand
CTATTCCACTGATGGGTGCGATCACCTTCATATTACGGAGCTGTTCTTCAATTTCAGCAATTCTTTCCTCGATCGTCACGAGTTTTTCTTTGGCAACCTTTACACCAGCCTGATCATCCAGCGCCAGAAATTTTCGAATCTCCCCTTCCTGAACCTGTCGATCTGTTTTTAATTTGTTGAGTTCATCTTCTTTTTCGATGTTCACGATACTTGCCAGCAACTGGCCTTTTTCCACATACTGTCCCGGTTCGGCATACACCTGCTCCAATCGACCACTCTCCGTCGTGTAGACATGCTTCACACCATACCCTTCCACAATGAAGGGGGCTTCAAAATGCATGGGAACTGGGATCAGGAGAATTCCAAGGATCACAGCGGCAGTGACCGTCAGAGTCGCTGATACCTTAAAGTAATTCATGGGTTCGGTCCTCGGTGCAGAAATAATTTTGTAAATATTGGAGACAATACCCCAGATAAACGTCCCGACAGAAACAACGGCCAGTGTGATTCCAATACTCTGCAAATCGTACGGTTTCAGCATGGTATAAAGAAAGAGCGTAATCCCGAACATGATGAACCAGCGATACAAGCCAGCTGAAATCGCATAGACAATAAACCAGAATTTTCCCGTTTCCGGCATAAAGGGATCACGCTGCGATTCAATCCCCAGGCAATACCAGGCAAAGGTATCACGGAGATGCTTATCGGCTTTTTGCCTCAGGTTGGGAATTTCCAGTAAATCGCTCATCATGTAATAACCATCGAATCGCATCAATGGGTTGGCATTAAAGATCACGGTCGTGACTGTTGATACGAAAAACAGGTTTAATGCCAGATGGTTCAGCAGCCCCGGCTTAGTAAACCACCAGACCCAGACAGCAACTGCCGACATGATCACTTCGATATACATGCCCGCGCCGCCAATAATAATGCGCTGCCATTTATTTCTCAGCATCCAGGAGTCCGACACATCACAATAAAGACACGGGCTGAATACCAGAAACATGATTCCCATGCCATGACATTCACCGCCATAGTGTTTGCAGGATAACCCGTGCCCAAACTCGTGAACCACTTTTGCGGCACCGAGCACAAACCACATGTAAATCATGTTAGGCCAGCCGAAAAACTGCTGAAATTCGGGTAAGCGGCTTCGAAACGCCTCAAACTGCACACCTATTAATGCCCAGGATGAAATAATGAACAACGCAAGCATCGTTGTCGCCCAGGGACGCCACATCCATTTGACATACGGGTATAACCGCTGCAACGAAGTTTCCGGGTCCCAGCCGGGAAGCCTGAGATACATCAAATTTTTAAAGGTAGTGATTAATTTCTTGCTATGCTCTTCCCGACGCTGCTTAATCAGCGTTACGCCTTGCCCCGGACGTCCACTGGTCAACAGGCCTTTTCGATACAAGTCGGAAATTAATTGCTGAATCTCAGAGATCGAAAGCAGTAAAGTCGGATACTGCCGATGCACCTCGTCCTTAATCTCTTCAGGACAGCGTTCCCCATTCAAGAGATTCAGAATAAAAAACTGCTCAGGATGGAGTCGTGTGTATTTCAGTGATACCGGATCTTTGATCACCCAGTACCCGAGCCCTTTATAGTGAATCCATTTGCTGATCAAATCATCGCGCACGCTCAACGGAATGGGCCGTTCGGTTGAGGAAGTCATGGATTCGCTTAAAGTGCTCATGTGCAGTGATGGTCTTTTACAGAAATGGAAAACTCTTTGGCGTCAGAAAATCGAGAGTGTCGAAAACTATTTCTTGACAGATGTTTCCTGGGCGACTTTACTGCTCGACTTGTCAGGTAAAATTTTCATGGTCGCCATGTAACCGGCTTTCAGAAGATTCTCCGGATTTTCCACTTCTGCCCAGACACGAATGGATTTTCCATGAATCGGCTCGACCTCCACATCGATAAAAATGACTTTACCATGAAACTTTTCCTCTTCGATGGGGAGTCGGATTCCATGAATGTCTAACTGAACTTCAACCGGTGTTCCTACGTGAAACTTCCAGGTATCTTCAATATTCACATAGCCTTCCACTTTAACCCGTTTGGTACTGACAATTTCCAAAACTTCATCGCCGTGACGTACGACTTCGCCCGTCGCGTGAAATTTTTTCGTGACGATACCATCAAAGGGGGCAATGACTTTGGTCTCTTCAATCTGTGCGTCAATTTCCTCAAGTTGCAATTTACTCATATCGAATTCCAGTTCGGCCTGTTCAATTTGCAGGTCACTTTTTTCTGCAGTGAGTTCCAGACGCTTGATATCCAGTCTTGAAATGGTATTCGGGACTCGTTTATTAATATCCAGATTCATTTCCAGTTCGACGTAGGAGGTATCTCTGGCCTTTTGCGAATAACGAATTTCAATATCATTGGTAGAACGCTTTTCAGCCGTCTTGCGAGACGCTTTTAATGCGTCGCTCTTGAGTGCGGCAACGACCTGCCCTTTTTTGACCGATTCTCCTTCGTTGGGTTCTACATATTGCAATACACCGGGACGATCACATCCCAGGATCACCCGATCAATCAGTTTGATGCGGCATTCATTGATAATAATCGCAGAACCGGGTGTAGCCGACACTGGCTTTTCTTTCGCCTGATCGTCTGCATCCAGACTTCGTACAGTCAGCATCAGGCTTAATCCGATCATCAGCATTGCACAGCAAGAAGATTTCATCAGGTTTAACTTCATTACTTCATCCTAAAATCTGAATCTGTTGTATTGATGGAAAGCCAAAAAACTTCCCTTCCGGTTTCGCTCGACAATCTCTGACAAAATTTTATCGACATATAAATATAGACACTTCTGAGCCTAATATCTAACGGTTCAAGCCCCCCGCTGACAAGCGATTTTTAATAATGCTATAGTGTTTTTTAAGGGTCGGTTCGGGACGTAACGCCTTGTTGAAGCAGTACATCCCGTCCGCACATACGACACAATCATCCCATATACCCCACTCTTACGGCCCGTCCTTGAAGCCGAGCGGTGCTTTGATCTGTGGATTCGTTGTAAGTCACTGTCAGATTATAAATTATGCTTAGTTCTCTTCGTACGCATGTTATACTTTAAATATTTGACCGTCTTTTAACTTTAGATACCGTTTATATGATTCTGTGCTCTTAGACGGGTTACACAAATCTTCCGTTTCATTTACGCAACATACGGGAAAAATTAAGTTTACGGTGAAATGGGATTTTGCAAACGGTCACGTTACTTAATAAAATCATGGTATGTAAGATTGTCCAGAGTATGAAATTGGTGTGAGAACGCATCAAAAAACCATATTTTCTGTCTCTTCTTACCGTATACTTTCTGAAGACTTTGTTCTTTTGAAAAATAAATACTGGAATATTCGAAAATCAAACAGGTAATCTAACTCAATGACCAGCACTCAATCACCCACCCAGACCCGCGAACGCGTCATTCGTATCGCACGGGAAATCGAAGAGTTCGCTCATTCCAATGTGGCGCCGGAAACGTTCTTCCGTGAATTTCTCAGAAGAGTTGTGGCTGGTCTGGGCGCGACTGCTGGCGCTGCCTGGATCATTGATGACAGTGGTCGACTTGCAATCACCAGTGAAGTGAATCTGGCAGACACCGGTTTTTACGAAGAACCGGAAGCCATATTGAAGAACCAGCGGCTTTTATCTGATGTGCTGTCGACTGCGGAAGCACGTATTTTTACAGCAGACAATGACACTGACGTGCATTTGCCGACAGATAACCTGATTATCGTCGCCGCATTATCAATTCGCAAAAAACCAATTGGTGTGATCGAAATCTTCCAGCGATCGAATGCCCCGAAACAGGCTCACCCGGGTTACCTGCAATTCGTCGAACAGATGTCAGGCTACGCTTCGCACTATCTCGCTGAACGCGAGAAAGCCAGCCAGACCGATGCCTCTCTGGAAGCG
>NZ_CALFPF010000714.1 GCF_937919775.1 uncultured Gimesia sp. | reverse complement strand
TCGAAACTCATTGTTCTCGCTGCTGGATAATTGTGAATTATCTGGTAGTGGTTCAAGTCAGGTATCAAGATGATTTACGGCATGTACCTCTCCGCACAAGGAGCCGATTCAAATTCGGTACGGCTCGATGTGCTCTCTAACAATATGGCAAATGCAAATACGACATCGTTCAAACGAGATGTTCCCGTATTTCGCATGAATCCGCCATTTGAGAAGAAGCAAGGTCCTCTCAACGGTCTGCCTGGTGATCTGGAAAATCATACAGGGGGCATTTCACTGGAATCCATTCGCACCAACTTTGAAAACGGTTCTTTTATTTCCACAGAAGGCGACCTGGATCTGGCGTTAAAAGGTCAGGGTTTCTTTCAGGTTGGCAGCAGGGACAAATCTTTTCTGACACGCAATGGCTCACTTGCGATCGACGCCGATCGCCGACTCGTCACAGCCGATCAAAATTTGCCCATTCGGTCAAAAGACGGAAACGACATTGCGATTCCCCTTGAGGCAGTCAGCGTGGAAGTTTCCCCCGATGGTGTGGTCACGCCCATTGATGGGAATGGGTTGCCGTTAGGATCAGTCGGTCAGTTGGCTGTCGTGATGCCGTCCTCACTTGAGGAATTAGTCAAAATCGGGAATAGCCTGTATGTCACAGAAGGGCAGGTTGCACCCGTCAAAGAGGGGGTGAATATTCAGCAGGGTTTTCTGGAAGCGTCTGGTACCAACTCGATCGAAGAGATGATGGAACTGGTAACGGCATCCAGAATGTTTGAATCAAATGTCAATATGATCAAGTTACAGGACGAATCTTTGGGGCGTTTACTGCAAAGTATGCCTCGTCGCTAGCAATACATTCTTTTAAATAAAGTGAATTTTCTGTAACGGATTACAGAAGTTGAGGGAGCAGGAGACAACGAATGGCAATAAGAGCCCTGTATACAAGCGCTTCGGGAATGGCTGCAAACAGTTTCAATCTCGACACGATTGCCAATAATCTGGCCAACGCGGGTACGACGGCTTACAAGCAGAGTCGGGCCAATTTTGAAGACATTTTCTATGAGCATTTCAAATTGCCCGGTGTACAGGATAATCAAGGCAATATCACACCAACCGGTATCAGCCTCGGTCTGGGAACGCGGGTGCAAAGTACAGAGGGAGACTTTAGCCAGGGATCGATTGTCACTACGACTGGAACGTATGACATGGCGATTGTGGGCGAAGGTTTTTTCCAGGTGAATGATGGAACTCAGACCTTATATACCCGTGCCGGAAATTTTTCGCTGAATGCAAATGGCAGCGTGGTGATGGCATCTGCGGACAAGGGTTATCTGCTTGAGCCGAACATCTCGATACCGCAGGATGCGATCAATGTTTCGATTTCCGGGGATGGTGTCGTAAGCTATCAGCAACAGGGATCAAACCAGATCCAGATTGCCGGGAATATTCAAATTGCACGGTTCATTAACAATCAGGGTTTGCTGCGAATGGGTGATAACCTGTTTTCAGAAACGACGGGATCCGGTAATGCTCAAGTCGGCAATCCGGGAACCGAAGGCCGGGGATCAATCCGTCAGGGGTTTCTGTAACAGTCCAATGTGGAGCCGGTTCGAGAATTAGTAGAACTGATCAAAACACAAAGAAATTTTGAGCTGAACAGCCAGGTCGTTCAGGCTGCCGACCAGACTTTACAGACCATTGCCAACCTGCGTCGTTTCTAAGTTCAAAACAATAGTCACATCATTCACACAAAGTTTATCTTTCATGTCTCGCTTTTGGATCAATTCGTTTTTGAGCTGTTTGCTGGCCGTCTGTTATTTGAGCAGGGTCAGCGATCTGAACGCAGAGATTCTACGTGTGAAAGCGACTGCCGTTGTTGATTCGCCGATTGTTCGCCTGGGAGATGTCGCCGACGTCTTGAATGCCGACGCAGAACAGGCTGCCCGCATGGCAGAGTTGACCTTACAGCCCGCACCGGCTCAGGGGCGAACGCTGGTGATCACGATTTCTCAAATTCGAAGCCGCCTGCAGGCGCTGGGAGTGGATCTCAGCCAGCTTGAGCTGACTGGCAAGAGTCAGGTTCGCGTCAGTTTGAAACAGCCGGATCAAAGTGCTCCCAGAAAGTCTGTCGCCTCACAAAAGGAAGTCAAAATTGCGGAAGAAAAAGTACAGCAGGCTTTGACTGCCTGGGTGAAACAACATTTTTCGAATGTGGGTCAGTTTTCCCTGAATGTGCGAATTCACCCTGATGATCTGCAAATGATTCTCGAGAGCAAAGCAGACACGTTTCGTTTTCCTGAATTAGACAGATTCTTTGATACAGAGCAGGAAGTTTCTTTAAAGTTAATCGATTCGCAGGGGGTAACCAGTCAGGTACGCATTTTTTGCCAACTCGAAAAGCTTCCCGAAATCCTGGCTGCCAAGTACACATTAAACAAGGGAACTGTGATTCGTGCGGATGATCTGGTCTGGACCAGCCCTGAGAAAAACCAGTCAGGCATCAGCGATCCTCGACTTGTCATCGGCCGGGAGCTGACCCGCACGGTGCATCAGTCGAATGCCGTACGAAGTCAGGATCTGATCGAAGTGCCTCTGATTCGGGATGGTGCTATCGTAACCGTTTCTGCGCGACGCGGAGCGATCACCGTCAGAAGAGAAATGCGGGCACGCGGCACTGGTGGTCTGGGCGATCCGATCAGTCTGATTGCACTGGAAGGTCGCGATCAATTGACGGCGACAATCACCGGTTATAACCAGGCTGAGATAAATTATC
>NZ_CALFPF010000713.1 GCF_937919775.1 uncultured Gimesia sp. | reverse complement strand
TCACAGCCGTATCAATCAGGTGATCACTGAGATCAAAGAATACAGAGTCTCTCAGAAACGGCAGAGCGGTGTTAATTTGCGTCTTGAGTTTTATGAAAACAGCCTGTGTATCGCCAAATCAAATCCTCTGTTTGGATCGGGTACGGGCAGCTTTAGTCTGAAGTATCACCAGCTGACGCAGGAAAAAGAGCAGATTTCTACAGCAAATCCGCATAACGAGTACATAATGTTGCTGGTTCAAAACGGGGCCATCGGTGTTTGCCTCTTTTTATACTTCTTTTGGGTTGGCTGGCGGGCCACGCAATTGATGACAGGATTTGACCAGGCAGTTGGACAGGCGGTACTCGCTGTCTATTTTGTCGGTTGTTTTGTGAATTCGATGATGCTGGATACTACTGAAGGTAACTTATTTGGTTTTCTGGTGGGGCTTTCATTGGCCGGAGGGATTTCTGCTTTGGAGCAGAAACAAAAACCAACATTACTGGAATCTTCCGCCGAAAATGAGGAGCAGTCTGTTGTGGGCAGTGCTGCCTGAATCGTCTGCAGGGAAAGCTGAATGTTAGAATGGGTTATTTGCGTGGCTTGCTGTGTTTCAACCTTTACACCAAAAATGGTTTTAATTAATATCCACGCCCGGAATACCAGGAAAATTTTGACTGTAACTTTCAGATTTATAAACTGATTCTTCTCTCACACACGAGGTAGAGACAATTAAGAAGGAGGCCATGGATGGCCGGTGTCGTTGGATTAATCACTGCGCGAGGTGGCTCAAAAGGGGTACCTCGAAAAAATATTCAATTATTGGCAGGGAAACCGTTGATTGCCTGGACGATCGAAGCGGCATTGCAGAGCCAGGAACTGGATCGTGTCATTGTTTCAACCGATGACAAAGAGATCGCGTCAATCTCCCGGCGGTTTGGTGCCGAAGTTCCTTTTATTCGTCCCCTCGAACTGGCTTTAGATGCTTCAAGCCATGTCGACGTTGTGTTGCATGCGATTGACTGGCTGGCTGAGCATGAAGATTACGATACGGAGTATGTCGCAATGCTCCAGCCAACTTCTCCATTTCGTATTGCCGAAGATATCGATGGCGCGATTCAGTTTGCCAGAAAGAAAAATGCCAAATCGGTCATCGGGATGATGAAAGCACCAAGTCATCCCGTCTGTTTGCGCAGCATGAATGAAGAGGGCTTGCTGCTGGAGATTTTTCCTCAGCAGGAAGAATCTGCACTGCGCAGACAGGTCCTGACGGATGTGTATGCCTTCAATGGAGCTCTGTATGTGCTGCGAGCAGATTCTTTCAGAGTGGATAAGACATTCCGCCCTTATCAGGAAACGTATGGATACAAAATGCCGACAGAGCGGTCCTGGGAAATTGATACTGAATGGGAATTTACAGTTGCGAGTCTGTTGATGGAAAATATTACCCGTTCTGCTTCTCTGCGTAAGGCCGCTTAGCGATTTCTTGTGGAATGATTCTGCTATTTCTCAAATTGAATTATGCAAATAATGCGCGAACTGATTCCTTTATCGATACCGGAAATTTCCGGGAATGAATGGAAATATGTGAAGGAGTGCCTCGATTCGGGGTGGGTTTCCTCCGTTGGATCATACGTTGATCGGTTTGAACAGCGCGTCAGTGAATATGTGGGAACAGATTTTGGAGTGGCAACAGTCAACGGAACAGCAGCGCTGCATCTCAGCCTGCTTGCCTGCGGAGTTCAGCCCGGTGATGAGGTGATTGCC
>NZ_CALFPF010000712.1 GCF_937919775.1 uncultured Gimesia sp. | reverse complement strand
CATGAGTTCTCATATTTCACGCTTCACGCGACGGGTTGTTGTCAGCTGTCTGATACTGTTTTTGATTTCTGCAGCGGTGATTACGCCAGCGGTCGCTGCAAACTTTCAAAACAAAGATCAACAGACACCCAACATTGTGGTGTTCCTCGTGGATGATATGGGCGTGATGGATACTTCGGTTCCCTTTCTGACCGACGCGCAGGGCAAACCCAAGCGTTATCCGCTTAATGATTATTATATCACCCCCAGCATGGAACGGCTGGCGAAGCAGGGGATTCGCTTTAACAATTTCTACGCGATGAGCGTCTGTTCGCCCACACGCATTTCGATTATGACCGGTCAGAATGCGGCACGCCACCATGCGACCAACTGGATCAATCCCGCCAAAAACAACGCAGGACCACAGGGGCCGCCCGACTGGAACTGGGAAGGGTTGAAAAAAGACGATGTCACTTTGGCCCGTCTGCTGGAGCAGGCCGGGTATCGCACGATCCATGTCGGCAAAGGGCACTTCGGAGCAGACGGGTTTCCCGGAGCAGATCCCAGCAATCTCGGTTTTGATGTCAATATCGCCGGCGCTGCGTTCGGTGCGCCCGGCAGTTATTATGGATCCAAGAACTTTGGCCGCAGCACGAAGCGGTCTCACCACGCCGTTCCGCATCTCGAAAAATATCATGGCACCGAAACCTTTCTTACCGAAGCACTCACGCTCGAAGCGAACGCCGCGTTGGCCGCAACCGTGAAGGCGGGGCAACCGTTCTACCTTTATATGGCCCAATATGCCGTCCATGCGCCGTTTGATTCCGATCCGCGTTTCGCCGCGCATTACAAAGACTCAGGCAAGCCGGCTCCCGCGCAGGCTTTTGCCACGTTGATTGAAGGTATGGATAAATCGCTGGGCGACATCATGAATCAACTCGACGCGCTCGGCGTTGCCGAAAACACGCTCATCTTTTTCCTGGGGGACAACGGTTCCGATGCGCCGCTGGGGCATCAGCACGCCGTCGCCTGTGCCGCCCCGTTACGCGGCAAGAAAGGGGCTCACTACGAAGGGGGCATGCGCGTGCCGTTCATCGCCGCCTGGGCCAAACGGAATCCTGACAATCCACTTCAGAAACAACTGCCGATCCCCGCCGATACGATCCAGACTCAAACCGCAGCAGTGCAGGATCTGTTTCCAACGATTCTGAACATTACAGGAGTCAAATCGCCGGAAGACCATATCGTCGACGGAAAACTCCTCAACACACTGCTCACCGGCAAGCCGGACGACTCGCGCGATGAGACATTTCTGATGCACTATCCGCACTCGCCGCACCGCAGCAATTATTTCACCACCTATCGAGACGGCGACTGGAAAGTCATCTACCACTATGTTCCCTCAGAGGACTCGGAAGGGTCACATTATCAGCTCTATAATCTCGCGAAAGATCCCTTTGAGCAGAACAATCTGGCCGCTCCGGAACCAAAGCAGCTCAAAAAAATGATGCAGGCCCTGATGACCAGCATGGAACAACACAACGCCCTCTATCCCGTGGAAAAAGCGGGTAGCAGTAAACCGTTAAAACCGAAACTTCCCTGATTTCGAAAAGAAAGATTGATCCGGGTGTCTCCGAAATGCGTTCATAAAAGATCAAAGTCCGCTTCAGTAGCTTGAAATGCTGAGGCTGGTGCGTCCATTGGATTTCTCAGGAGCATAAACGATGAAAAAACAAATGATCCGCATTTCCATTCTGCAGTCCAGCAAAGTCATGACGGCAATGTACGCTTTGATGGGATTCATCTACACCCTGATCGGCATTCCCCTGGTTGTCTTCGGCAGCGACCAGCTTCGCATCATCGGGGTCATCTACCTGTTTGGTCCATTGCTCATGGGCTTTTTCGGATTTATATTTTTTGTCTTCTTTGCCTGGATTTATAACCTACTGGCCAGCTGGCTCGGCGGCTTCGAATTTGAAGTCAAAAACATCGAGTAAAGACAAGGAAAAAGTGGCTTCCTAACTCCCGGATCTCGAATCTCTCCGGTACTCGTCATTTTTCTGACGATTTGAGGTCACCTTCCGTCTGTTTTGCAGCAAGTGCGTTATCGAGTTGCTCACTCACAATGAACTCAAGAATGCGCATGCTCAGGTGCATGGCTTCTCCTTCGGAGAGATCCACCTGCGTCTCTAGTGGAATCGATAGCTTCCTGGCGGCGTAATGGTAGTAATTCTCAAATTCATAATCGGCTGTGGAATCAGTACTGATGATGATACGACCATCGCGGCCGATCAGGAAGGCACTCAGGAAGCCACTCATCTCACCAGGATCTGTGTATTTATTAAGAGTCGTTCCTTCATTGAGATTCGTCCCTGAGTCGATGGCCGCTAATGTTTTCGATTGATGAAAGTTCTGATACGCGTGGATCTGATCAGGGGTTGTTCCTGCAGGGAAAATGTTAAGGAAGACCACACCTTGCTGAGCATATTTCATCTGGATCTGTTTCAACCAGCTCATCATCATACGCAACTGAGGCCGCATTTCGTCCTGGATATTTGAAAAAGCAGAGATGTCCATAAATAGCAGCACGACTACTTTCCCTCGAAAGTCGTCCAGATTTCTTGCTTTCCCATCCATCCAGCTGGCTACTTCGAGGCTTGGTGCCATCTCACCGACCTGCAACTTTGGTGTGTATTCAGGTAGAGGTGGAATTGGCAGTGGCGCGCCGGCATAGTCTTGGTTGTCATCTTTGATTTTTTTAAAGAGTGTTTCCTGTGGGAATTTCAATGCGAGAGTGGCTGGTTCAATAGCTTTATTGCGAGTGAATTCGGTGGCTTCCCAGGTTTTGACGAGCCCAGGCACCAGTGGCAGGTCGGGAAGTGGATGATCGTCTAAATTATCGATGCCAATTTCCGCGACCTGTTTTTCAATCGCGAGACTGTCAAACGTGTATTCCTGGAATTTGATCTTCACCGGATAATATCCGTCAGCTACTTTTTTCACATCCAGAACTTCAATATGGTGATGTAAGCCTCTCACGACTTTATTCGCATCATCAACCAGCGCCCATTCCAGACGTAAAGGCAGGTAACCCTGCGCTGGATCGATCCAGGCCCGCATCCGATCACGTAGCTCTGTTGCTTCTCCTCCAGGAGTGAAGAATCCATCTACCAGAATCACAGACCGACCTTTGTACTCAACACGACCGATCACCTGATAGTGGTCGGGAGATTTTGACATTGAATAGTCCAGACCGTTAGAAAGATTTTCATTCCAAATCAGTTCTTTCAACCCCAGTGGCGCGATCGTTTTGAATGAATAAATCGACGTAGGTTTAGTCCCGATTGCAGCGGTTTTGAATCGATCGTCGGGTCCGTTTCCATGCCAGTGTCGCATTGGTGGTTGATTTTTATTTGACCAGGAGATCATTTTGATCGAATGGTAATGTGTATTCAGGTTCTCAGCGGGCCAGACGGGGCCTCGATTTAATTCAGCCT
>NZ_CALFPF010000711.1 GCF_937919775.1 uncultured Gimesia sp. | reverse complement strand
ATCCTTCCCCTGGGCAATCGGCGTGCGACCAAATTCGCCCCCCCAGACAACGAGCGTGTCTTCCAGCAATCCCCGTTGTTTCAAGTCGGCAAGCAGACCGGCAATCGGTTTATCCACCATCTGAGAATTGCGTTCGTGACCGCTCTTTAAGCCGCTGTGCTGGTCCCATCGGTTGTTCCCCAAAGCAACTTCAATATAACGCACGCCCGCTTCCGCGAACCGGCGTGCCATCAGACATTGGCGGCCGAAGTTTTCCGTCGATTTCTCGTTGATCCCGTACAGTTCCTGCGTCTCTTTCGTTTCGGAGTTCAAATCCATCAGCGCGGGGACTTCCGACTGCATCCGGAACGCCAGCTCATACGAATTGATCACGCCTTCGATCTCCTGATCGACCTGGACCTGTTTCAGATGCCGTTCGTTCATCGCCTGTAACAGGCCGAGCTGTTTTCGCTGCTGTGACTCGGAAGAAGCATTGTTCGCCAGAAAACGAATGCGGGCTTCTCTGGCGGCAGTGTCGGCATCACCGATGGCGGTTCCCTGATAGACGGCTGGTAAAAACGCACTTCCAAAATTGCGAACTCCCCCATGCCCGCGCGAAGGGCAAATCGAAATGAAGCCCGGCAAATTATTGTTTTCCGTTCCCAGACCATACACCATCCACGAACCGACCGAAGGCCGCACCAGACTGTCCGACCCGGTATGCAGTTTCATCACTGCCTGCCCGTGCGACTGCCCGTTCGTATGCATCGAATTAATCACGCACAGATCGTCGGCATGTTCGGCTACATTATTAAACAGTTCTGAAATCCAGAGCCCGCTCTCTCCCCGCTGTTTGAATTTCCAGGGAGATTTCATCAGACGCAATTCATCCTGCGATGACTTCTCGATGTTTTTCGCCGGTTTGAAAGGCAGACGCTTGCCGTCTTCTTTTGCCAAACGCGGTTTGTAATCGAAGGTATCAACCTGACTCGGGCCGCCGTGCATGAACAGAAAAATCACCCGCTTGGCCCGCGGCTCGAAGTGGGGCGTTTTTGACAGCAGAGGAGATTGCGACTTCAAAGCCGCTTCGGAACTTAAACCAGCCAGCGCCAGATAACCGAATCCGCAAGCCGATGACTTCAACATTTGCCGACGGGAAAAATTGAGTGGTTCCATAGCTGGTCCATCTTCTTTCAAAGTGAGCACGAACTGATATTAAAAAACGAACCTCAATTCAAAAATCGAAATTCGGTCGAGGCAAATAAAATCTGACAATAAGAGGCCCATGCCTGCAAACGCACGGCTGGTTTATCTGAACCTTCCGTCCCGTTCGCATCCATCAACGATTCAATGTACTTCAGCGCTTCCGCCTGCTCGGCTGCATTCGCATCACGTCCCAGACAAGCCAGATACAGCTGAGATACTTTTTCACCATCATTCTGCTTTTCATCTTTTAAGATCCGTTCAGCCGTCGCCTGAGCCTGCCCGACCACAAACGGACTATTCATCATAAACAGCGCCTGAGCGGGAACCGTCGTCACCGGGCGATTTCCCACCAGCATCTCGGGAGCAGGAAAATCAAAGACCGTCAGTGAGGGGGGCACATTGCCCCGCACGATCGGAAGATACACGCTGCGCCGGAACTCGGCAGGATTCTGCTCCAGCTTTTCATTCTTATTGGGACTGATGGCCTGCTCCGGATAATGCGCGACCGACGAGCCCCCCTGCTTCAAATCAAGTTTGCCGGAAACCGATAACACGGCGTCCCGGATACTTTCCGCAGACAGACGCCGACGATTCATCCGCCAGATCAGATGATTTCCAGGATCCTGTTCGTATTGCACGGCACTGAATTCCGAACTCAACTGATACGTACGACTCAGCATGATTTCCTGAATCAGCGTTTTGACCGACCAGCCTTCTTCCACAAATCGCTGCGCCAGATAATCCAGCAGTTCCGGATGTGTTGGCTGTTCTCCCAGGTGACCAAAGTTGTCAACGCTGCGCACCAGACCGTTTCCGAACAGATGTTTCCAGACCCGATTCACAATCACGCGGCTGGTCAGCGGGTTTTGTGGCTGACTCAACCAGTTCGCCAGTTCCAGACGCCCACTCTGTCGCGGGCTGACCGCTGGCGGCTCCTGAATCGACGCGATCGTCAAAAAACCGCGATCCACTTTATCACCCAGTTGATGAATATTTCCCCGCCGGGCAATCCGATAATCTGCCGGATCGGGCTGCTCGCCCACGGCCAGCGCCATTGGCGCGGCAGGGGGAGCATTCGCTTTTAGCTTCTTAATCTGTGCCGTCAGTGTTTTCACATCTGCTTCCAAAACTTTGATCTTCGCCGCTCGCGCATCTGCTTCCGAATGGGCGCCCGGCTTTTTCGCGGCCAGCACATCACTCGGTTTCGGCAGTTCAAACTGCGGAATGAATTGCACCGCATCCACGACGACATATCCCGAAGTTCCTTTGTTTGAAATCTCAACCGAACCGGCTTTGCCTGCTGCAAATTCAAAACTGCCCAGTGACAACAACATCCCAGCAATGGGGGCCTGTTTCGATTGATCGACGTTTATCGTTTTCGCACCTTGAACCGAATGAATCGTCACGGGCACGCGATCCGCACGTCCTTTACTGCCGGGAAAAGCAAAACGGACTTCATACTTACCGGCGGCGGGCAGATCGGGAGTAAAGCGAATCGACTTTTCCCCCTTGTGTTCGTTCAGATCATGCGTATAACCCACGCCCAGATAATTTTTCGAGAAGATCGAATCTTTCCACTCCCCCGTTTTCACAGCCTGCGTGTCATCAACGACGATACCCGCCAGTTTTTTCAACTGCTTCTGCTGGCTCGTATCCCCATTCAACTGTTTTAATTGATCCGAATCGGCCTGCAGCTTATCTTCCAGCGTTTTCAGGTCGGCCGCATGTTTTTTCAGAGCCGCCGCATGTTCCGGTTTGATCGGCAAAGGACGCGTCATCCAGCCGGAAACGAACTGATTACCCAGTCGATTCCCGTGTACGGTCTCCGTGCTGCGAAAGATCCCGGCCAGCGCGTAATAATCGGTCATCGGAATCGGATCGAATTTATGATCGTGACAGCGGGCACAGCCCAGCGTCATTCCCATAAAAGCGCGGCCGGTGACGTCGATCTGTTCGTCGACCACATCCATCCGCAATTTTTCTTTATCCCGCTCGCTCAGCATTTTCGCGCCCATCACCAGAAAACCGGTGGCGACGATATTCCGCGTGCGTTCCTCATCGTTTTCATAAGGGAGTAAATCGCCGGCAATCTGCTCGCGGACAAACTGATCGTACGGCTTATCTTCATTGAACGCCTGGATCACATAATCCCGATAGCGCCACGCATTGTAAAATGTCAGGTTAATATCCAGGCCGTTCGAATCGGCATAGCGGGCCAGATCGAGCCAGTGACGTCCCCACGTTTCTCCAAACTGTGGCGTAGCCAGCAGCCGATCAATGAGATGTTCATACGCCTGAGGCGATTCATCGTTCAGAAAATTCTGCATCTCTTCGACCGAAGGGGGCAAACCGGTCAGATCAAAATAAGCGCGGCGGACCAGCGTGCGTTTGTCTGCCAGAGAAACGGGCTTCATTCCCGCTTTTTCCTGTTTCGCAAGAATGAAACGATCAATCGGATTCGCAGGCCAGGATTGATTTTGGACATCGGGAATCTGCGTTTTTTTCAAAGGTCGAAACGACCAGAACTCACGCTCTTTATCAAAATCGATTGCCAGCGCAAGCGGTTTCGTCAGAGGACTGCTTTTTGCTGTTCCTTTACGGGGATCAGGCGCGCCCATTTGGATCCACTTGCGAAAATCGGCAATCACCGCAGCCGGAAGTTTTTCATCCGGAGGCATCGCGTAAAATTCGGGATCGTGTTCGATTGCCTGCAGTATCAGACTCTGCTTGAGATTTCCCGGCACGACCGCTTTTCCCGAATCGCCCCCCTGCAAGATGCCTTCGCGCGTATCAACCACAAACGAGGCACTTTCCGGATCAGGTTCCCCTGAATGACATTCATAACAATGCGCGACCAGCACCGGGCGAATTTTATTCTCAAAGAATTCAATTCCCGCCTGCTCGTTTTGAGGAGCTGTTTTTTTTGCCTGAACCTGAGCATCAGCCGACTGACCATTGAACAAATTCAAGGCCGTCATCAGCAGCACCAGGCATGTGGAATACAGAAAAAGTCGCAAGGCAGTTCTCCTTCTCGAAGCTTTTCAGTGAGGAACGCAATCAATACGCTTACGGAAAGCCGACTCTTAAGGTTTGAATCTCAGACCGGGTGGGAATCAAAAACATTGATCAGGCCTGAAGTTCCATCATCGTCCAGTATAATGCATCAACGCCGATCTATGAACTAAATTCACGCAACTTTTATGCAGTTTTAGCCAGTTCCTACTCAGAAAATACCAGACTCGCAGGACAATCGACCACATCCTTTTTTTAACACTCTAAATTAACTCCCGATTTTACGGCTGAAACAGATTAAGTAAACCTGACGCACTGGAACATCCCCTCAGCAGGCTCCTGAATTGTTTCCTTTTTCAGTGAAAAGAAATCTCTTGACAGCATCGCGCCTTCGTCGATGATCCTCTGCAGTTGTGTGTCGCGCGCGTGAGCACTGAGGATTCAGGTGAAGAAACGGAACCAGTCGAAAACCAACATGATAAAAGCCTCTCGTTTCAGCAAGATTTTCTTCCAATATTCGTCATCAAAGTAATGCGTATCGACACACACCCGCCACACAACGCCCCACTGGCAACACATCCCACCACCAGCACAGCACACACCACCACCCCCTCGCCACAATTCATTGACCCAATCCCCCTTGACCACCGCGCGCCTTTCACAAAAATAGTCCACAATGAAGCGGAATTGAGTAACCATCAGAGAAGATCCCCAGGAAAAAAACAATGCAACAGTCTACTCACAAAAACAAACAACACAAAAGTAAGATCTGCATGTCCGCCCGCCGTGTAACTACTCACGTTCCACAACAGACGCAGACACACATTCTACAACAAGCCCACTCCATCCCAGAGATGAAAATCCGGAACTGGTAAATCCACAGGCATCACACAAAATCAACCCGCGTCTCCCCACCCCAAATCCTTTCGTGTTTTTCGTGCCTTTCGTGGTAGCAAAAAAATCCGTGGACTTCATCGAGATTTGTTTTGCCCCCCGCGCCCCGTTTTCTATAATAAAAGTTCGTTGATCTATTCACTCTGCACTCCTCGGCTTTCAAATCACAGGAACAATCAATCATGGATCGCAGAAAATTCTTACAGGGGTCCGCCGTCGGTCTGGCCAGTCTTTCTCTGGAGCAGGTTGCGAAAGCTGCCGCCAGCGAACGTGTGCGTGTCGGCGTGATGGGTGCTGCGGGGCGTGCGTCGGCCTTGAATCAATATTTTGCCGCGAATCCCCATGCAGAAATCGTGACCATCGCCGAGATCGATTCCGCCCGTCTGGGAAATACGGTCGAAACGGTGACCAAACTCCAGGGCAAACAGCCGCAGGTCACGCAGGATTTTCGCAGACTGATCGATGACAACAGCCTCGACGCCATTGTGGTCGGCGCCCCCGATCACTGGCATGCGATCCCGACAATCCTCGCCTGTCAGGCCGGTAAAGACGTCTACGTTGAAAAACCGGACGGCCATAACATCGTCGAAGGCCAGCGCATGGTGGCCGCGATGAAAAAACACAAACGCATCGTGCAGATGGGCTCGCAGCATCGTTCGACCGAACGCCTGAAGTCGGCTCTCGATTACATCCGCAGCGGTGCCCTCGGACGCTGCCTCGTCGCCACGGCCTGGGAAAGTGCGAAGCAGGGGAACATCGGCAACCCGCCCGACAGCACGCCCCCCGACACCGTCGACTACGACATGTGGCTCGGTCCTGCCAAAAAGCGACCGTTCAACAAAAATCGGTTCCACGGACGCTGGCGCTGGTTCCACGATTATGGCACCGGCGATCTCGGCAATGACGGCGTGCATCGCCTCGACATGGCGTTCGCCGCGCTGAATGCCGCTTGCGAAGCACAGGGGGACGAAGCCGTCAGCCTGCCCACAAAAATCTCAGCCACGGGGGGCAAGTGGTATTTCGACGACATGCAGGAATGGCCCGACACGCTGCAGGTCACTTACGAATATCAGAGCAAAACGCCGAAGATCCTCACCTATGAAATGCGGATCTGGGCCCCCTATCCCTATCATGGCGAATCGGAAGGCGCGGTCATCTACGGCGACAAAGCCTGCATGACCATCGGCAACAGCCGCTGGCGCGTCTACGGCGAACGCGGCAAACTCATCAAGGAAGTCAAAGGGGACAGCGACGCCGCTTCGCACGTGCAGAACTTCCTCGACTGCATCAAGACCCGCGAGAAACCGGTCTGCGATCTGGAAACCGTCGGCCATCCCGCATCCATCCTCTGCCACGCCGGCAACATCGCCGCCCGCGTTGGACGCACGCTAACGCTTGATCCACAAACGGAACTCTTCGTGAATGACAAAGAAGCCAACCAGCTCCGCGGCCGCGAAGAATGGCGTGCCCCCTGGGTGCTGCCTGAAGTCTGATTTCCTCAAGATGAAATTAAGGCATCATCGACTATTTTGCTGGCACTGATCCTGTCTCTTCGATTGGAAGAAACGAACATGACCTGTTCGGAATGGTCATAGGCCAGCCCTACCACTTCGTTATCTACTTCTTTCGTCCCCCAGGCCATCGCGATGACTTGAGATATTTCACGCACATCTCGTCCTGGTGTTGCGTCCATTCCTGGCTATCGAATTTCCAACGTTTTTTTGTCGAATCGGTTTCCCGGTACATGAACTCCGAATAGGTTTGCATGAGTGTCACTCCCAGCACAGGCTGACCAGTTTCTAAAAAACAATCGATTGCTTCTTGAACAATTTCATAGTCGTTCTTCTTTCCTCGATACCCCCATTGCAGTTTTCGACGGCTGAGCCAGAGTGGATTCTCGGCGTATGCTTCCGGAGGCGATGTTTGCCTGCCAAGCCACTTGAGTAGTGAAGCGTCAAAACGTCCAAATGAAGGTGGAGAGATAAGTGATTTCAGGGCGAATTCCCTGGCCAGATCCAGGTTTTTGAGTCGCCGATGATGTTTGGCAAGTAGCGACGAAACCAAGGTAAACTCAGGCAGTCGATCAAGTGCCTGCTGCCAGATCTCCAATGCCTTGGGTACATCCTTCGCTTTGATCAACGAAAGTCCCTGATTGTAAAGTACCTCAGGTGAATCCGGATCAAGTTTTTCATCGGGGCTCATGGGCAAATCGTCGCTTTGCGTTTTTTTCATCCAACGCAGGTATCTCTGATACGACGAGAAAAATGGTGCCAATTCAAATGTCTCATGAAACGTGCGGACTACGAGAGGTTGACGTTTTTCTTGCCCGATTGGCCAGTAAAGCCCGACTTCGTCTCCCCCTCCATAGGGATCCATATCCTCCGTTGAATACCCCAGACTTGGTGGAAATACAGTTCCAAAGTCATGGAAATCCGAGAACTCACACCCCTTAGGCCAACGCATCATCATACAACTCCTGTTATGCCGGGTTTTCAAACAGGTAAGACCCTATCCTAGTACTTTTTCAGAGAGATAAGGTCGAATTGATTCCTGCCGTAGCTAGTGGGTGTCCCGAAAGTGGCTTCGTACGGAATTTTACGTGTTAAAGCAT
>NZ_CALFPF010000710.1 GCF_937919775.1 uncultured Gimesia sp. | reverse complement strand
TTTTCCGTGCCGGTTGCCATCTCGGCTTTGACCGGTTCTTTCTTTTTCTTGGTAGAAGCGCCGATCGGATCGGTCTCTTTTTCACCATCAAAGCGAGCCCCTTCGGCGATCCAGCGGGCGATCAATTGAATCTGCGCCTGTTCCAGAGCTGGCGCGTTGCGGGGCATGCGTTGATTATCGGGAGCAATCAACTTGCGAATGATCAAACTGTTGTTTGGATTGCCGAGAACCAGCAGCACACCGCCGCGGCCTCCCTTCTTCATATCAGCGAACGTATCCAGCTTCAAATTGGAACTGGCACGGTCAGCACCATGACAGCTCACACATTTCTCAATGAAGATCGGTGCAATCTGGGTTTCAAAACTGACTCCCTGATTGGCGGGCGCTCCGGGAGTTCCTTTTCCGTCACCGCCCCCCATTGCTTTCTCAAGCAGGACACGACGCAGCGCGATCAGTTTTTTCGTACTGACCAGAACCGGATCCGTTTCGGGGATCATGGCATCCTCTGCCAGCTTCAACAGTTTCTGTTCTTCCTCATCAGTCAGGGTCTTGGCTTCGTCATACTTTTTCTGTCGGATCAGGAGAGAAACCTTCCCCAGGTTCTTTTTGATCGAGGCCAGTTCCTTTTTCTGTTCAGTCGTTAATTTGGCGGCCTCTGCCGTCAACAGCAACGCCCCAAAACACAACGCCAAAGCAAAGAGGATTCGCGTAAGATGGACAGACCGGTATGACATAACATTCCTCATTGTTTTGAATTCGATAAATTGCTTCACCAAAAAAGCCCCCTGCCCTGCCCGATCACAATATTTTTGAACAGCAGCAGAAGCAGAGTGAAACCGCTGATTGTACTTTGTTCTTCAATCAGACGGAACTCGGCCTCGACGTCTCGTCTATTGAGCCACCTGAGCTTTGATCCGCCTTCGCTGGTTACACGTGTGTCAGATGCATTCTTGTAGAGATCCAGTATAATGTGCCCGACACCGAGAAAAAAGATCTGAATGCAATGAAACACAGATCTGATGAGAGTGTACGACCTCTCCTTGTAACTTAACCTCCCCGATTCCGCTCTGATTCGCCTCTTTTTGACCGTCACCCTCAAGAAAGCCGAGATTTTTCACGCTCTGTTCCGAGACAACCCTGTCTCCGGTTGTCTATAATAAAGTTGAATTGGCAAATATCACAATAACCTCTTACAGAACCTTTACTTCGATGATGTCTCTGACAGCCGAATTATCACAGAAATCGGAACAGCTCCAGCAAATTCTGTCGAACATGGACCGCGTCATCGTCGCATTTTCTGCCGGCGTCGACAGTACCGTCGTGGCAAGAGCAGCATTCCTGGCCCGCGGTGATCATGCGCAGGCGGTCACAGCAGTCAGCCCCAGCCTGGCTGCCGGAGAAAAAGAAGAAGCAATTCGGCTCGCAGAATTGATCGGCATCGCGCATCGTCTGATTTCGACTTCGGAATTCGCCACAGCCGAGTACCGGGCCAATCCACCTAACCGCTGCTTTTTCTGCAAAACAGAACTGTATCAGTTGCTCAGTCATTCCGTAGCCAGCGACGAATGGCAGACGGCAACGCTCGTCAACGGAGCGAATCTTGACGATCGGGGAGATCACCGTCCCGGTATGCAGGCTGCGTCTGACTTTCAGGTCCGCAGCCCGCTGATCGAAGCCGGTTTTACCAAACAGGATGTCAGAAACCTGGCGCAATATTGGGAACTTCCGATCTGGAACAAACCGGCACACCCCTGCCTTTCCAGTCGTATCGCGTACGGCGTGGAAGTGACTGAAGAACGTGTACAGAGAATCGATCAAGGCGAAGCGTTTCTCCGTGAGCAGTTTCAAATCAACGAACTGCGCGTCCGCCTGGAACCGAATGAACTCGCACGCATCGAAGTTCCTCTCACTCAATTACAGAAACTGATCACACCAGAGGCAGTCGTACAGATTACTCAAAAATTTCTGCAACTCGGCTTTCAGAATGTGACGCTGGATCTGCAGGGATTTCGTTCCGGCAGTATGAACAATTTTCTTTCCTTGGACGACCTTCAGATAGCCGCTCAAAAAACCTGAGTTACGGAATTGCCTCTCCGGATTAATTCCCTGACAGAATGAATCGATCAAAAAAGCAATGAACCAAAGGAAACAAGCAGTGGATCCGCATAGTCCTTCTTACATCGACCTTCGCAGCGATACGAAAACCAAACCATCACCGGAAATGCTGCAGGCAATGCTGACAGCAGAAGTCGGCGACGACATGAACGGCGAAGACCCTACCGTTAATCGCCTCGAAGCGATGATCTGTGAAATGCTGGGAAAAGAAGCCGCTGTGTTTGCCTGTTCGGGTACGCAATCCAATCAGATGGGACTGCGGTCTCACTGTCTGCCGGGTGATGAACTGCTGATTCACGAACTGGGGCACATCGCGATCTTCGAAGGGGGCGCACCGGCGATTCTGAGTGGCGTCAGCTGCCGCACACTCACCGGCGAAAAAGGGATGCTGACTCTGGAAAACCTGCGGGGAAAAATTCGCGCCGATGATCAACATCTGACCCGAACCCGATTGTTATGCGTGGAAAACACCACGAATGCCGGCGGTGGCCATTATTACCCGCTTGATCAACTCACCGAAATCTGTGACTGGGCACATGAGAATGGATTGAAGACACACATGGACGGTGCCCGCATCTTTAATGCGACCATCGCGGCCGGGTATTCACCCCGGGAAGTCTGTGCGCCCCTCGATACGATCTCCATCTGCTTTTCCAAAGGGCTCGGCTGCCCGATGGGTTCCATCCTGGCCGGCTCCCGAGAAGAAATTGCCAAAGCACGACGTTCGCGCAAAATATTCGGCGGTGCGCTGCGACAGGCGGGAATTGTGGCGGCCGCCTGTGTTTATGCGCTGGAAAATAATATTGAACGGTTGCAGGAGGATCACGACAATGCCCGTTTCCTCGCCGATCAACTGGCGAGCATTGAAGGCATCTCCGTTTCTCCCGAGGAAACCGAGACCAATCTGGTCTTTTTCGATATTCACCCGGAAATCGGCAACGCCATGCAACTTTCGAAAGCGTTACATGAAATCGGAGTCGGGATCGGCGCGATGGGAAATACGCGCCTCAGGGCCTGTACTCACCTGGACGTCAGCAGAGAAAAAATCGCGCAGGTTCCCGCCGCCATTCGCGAGGTATTGAAATCCGGCATCGAACGTTATCAGGGAATCGCGACAGGCCCTTATGCACGCGGCTAACCGGATCAATTCAACTTAAGCGATTACAACTGAACCACTTAAGAAAAAAGCCGCTGGATGGCTTGAGTTCGGTGTTTTCCCCCTCAATACAATCCGCAAAATCGCTACCAGCCACCGAGGCCTGGGCCGATCTGCGGATTTCTCATTGAGAAATTAAACTTTTTACAATCGCTGCGTCGATGGAATTAAGGTTCAGACTCCCCTCAACGATTGAGGCCGTAAAGACATAGGAACATGTCTTACATTTAAGCCTATATCTCGTTTTTACTCCATTGAGCTGGAGGATGTGCAGGAAGCCATTCTACATTCAATATTGATGACAATCTGAAAACAGGTGTTCTTTTGCTACATTATGCAGCAATCTCACTTGTATTCAGTGAATTCAATGAAAGAATTGGCCATGACTGCAGACTACCAGTTGAATCGATCCCCCGTCTTACGATATCATGAGTCCCATACAGTAACTAATAGTCGGGAGAATTCTCATCCGACTGGTTCAGGCTCACGTGACAGGGGGAATGCCGCCATGGAAGTTAACGGCACCAGTTCTATTTCCGGATCGCTGCCTATTAATAAGCAGATGAGTCCGACTCACACCAACAACAAAGAGGCGCCTACCTCGAGACCGATTTCTTCACCTCAGGATGAATTGGAGATTTCTTCAGCGGGGCGTATGCTGGATGAAATGACGAACAACTCTGATATGCGTGCGGAACGGCTGGCACAAATCAAGGCAGCCATTGATGATGGAACTTACGAGACCGACGAAAAGCTGAATGCGGCTTTAAGTCGTCTGTTAGGTCAGCTTGATGAATCTGAGTAACCATCACTGTGGCTGTAGTAGAGAAATTTAAAAAAGAGGAAGAGCGAAACAGTGCTCAATTTTGAAAGCCTGGAGATTTCTATTTCTCCTACCGAGAAATTCAGAGAGTATCTGGCCACTAAAGGTAAGAGACTGACTCAGGAACGTGAGCTGATCGTTGCTGAAGTTTTCTCGTCCCACGAACACTTCGACGCAGATCAGCTGGTCGAACGCATGAAGATGCAGAAAACCGGACGTCGCGTCAGTCGCTCGACTGTCTACCGCACATTAGGCTGGCTTGAAGAATCGGGGCTGCTGCGGAAGGTCGCGCGGACCAATGATCGTGATGTGTATGAACATGATTACGGCTATCCGCAACACGATCATTTTATCTGCAAAAGCTGTGGCGAATTATTCGAATTTCAGAACGACGATATTGCGAAAATCCTGGAAAAACTCGCTGACGATATTAATTTTCGCATGAACGAACATCGGCTCGAAGTGTATGGCATCTGTGAAGAATGCTCGCGTCCTCCCCAGCGCCGCCATAAAAAACTGGACCTGATCTGAGTTCAACCTAATCAGCCAGCCATGTGTGTTCCGGGAGCAGTTATCGCACATCTGCGGCCTGTTTCAACGGCGTTTGACGGGGATCGCCCGGTAGCCCCGTAACAAAAGCAACATCAGAATCAGCGCGCCCAGCGCAATCCCGGCCAGTATGGCCAGCCCCAGCGCATCACCAAATAAATGACGGATGGAAAACTCCGGCGGCGCACCAGCAACTGTCGAAGGCCATTCAGCCAGCCAGATCCATTTCCACCCCATCAGGACAATTAACGTTGCAGCACACAAATAAGGTCCGTAAGGGAGATACGTTTTTCCTGTCACCATGCGACTGACAAAACCAATCAGCAATCCGCACAACGGAGCCAGGAGCAGAATCAGCAGAATCGGTTGCCAGCCAACAAAACTGCCAATCATGGCCATCAAGGTCACATCACCAAAACCGAGCGCTTCCTGACCGAGTAAAACCGAAGAGACCAGTCTCAAAACCCAGGTGAGACCTCCTCCCGCAATAAGTCCCGCCAGACTCCAGGCCAGACCATGCCAGTGTGAGTGAACCTTGATCCATTCCGGGATATACGGGCCTGACAAGCCAGGAATCGCCTGGTTCCAGTCAACCCATACATGCACGATCTGCAGTTGCCCCGCGATGGTCGCTCCCACGACACCGATCAGCATACCGGGCATCGTAATCTGATCGGGTATCAGATATTCGCGAAAATCAATACTGGTCGCCGCCACAAGCAGAATCAGTAACAAATAATGATATAGCAGACGCCACTCAAACATAAACCCGGGAGGGACAACAGCAGGAATCTCCAGACAACGCTCCTGCACCACCATGAAATAGAACAGGATAAATAATCCGCCGGTTGCCAGCTCCAGCAGAAATTCTGACCGGGGCAGACTGATTAAACACTTACGGCAGCGGTTCTGTAATGGAATCCAGCGTAGCAGGGGAATGAGTTTCCAGCGGGGAAAACGCTCTCCACACGTCTGACAGCGTGACAGAGGCTGTATGGACGGCTTGAGAGACATCCTGCGAACCCAGGCGTTGACGCCTTGCCCGGCAATTGCTCCCAGGACGAACAAGATCCCCAGCGGGATCAAGGGGAGGAGATCCGATGACAAATATCTATTCAAATGTTCCGAAGCGAATGGAATCATATCTTAAACAAACCTGAACAAAACCTGTTACGCTATAGGTGATTTTACGGTAAGGCTTTGTTAGACTGACGCGTTAACTGGTTTGATCGTAAGATCATGTTGGATGTGGATATGGTGAAGTCTGCTGACTCTAATCGCAATTGCGGTTGGATGAAAAAATCAAATTAGATGAAACTGCTCTGAAACAGAATCGTCTGAAATGGTTATTTCCCAAACAGATCGTCCGATCAATTCAGAGAACCAAAGCGCTCGCTCACTGCTTTGATAATTTTTTCGCGCTCGGAAAGGCCCCTGTTATGAGGAGAGTCTACAGACAGATTACGTACTGTACGTTATTAACACTTTGTTTCAGTGTATTGGGAAGCGGCGAGATCTTCGCTGACGAAGGTTCCAGTCCACATCCGCTGGGATCGGGAGCCGAAGCCCCCGCTCAGGAAGCGGCAACAGCGGAATTTAACAGTGCCGACATCGCCTGGATGATGGTTGCTTCCGCTTTGGTTCTAATGATGACGGCTCCCGGACTGGCCCTGTTTTATGGCGGTCTGGTACGGAAAAAGAATATTTTGGGAGTCATGATGCAATGTGTGTTCCTGATGGGGCTCATGTCAGTCATCTGGGCACTCTGGGGCTACAGCCTTGCCTTCGGGTCGGATATTCTGGGGGGCTTTGTTGGTGGTTTTGACCATATTCTGCTCAAAGGGGTGATCCCCACCTGGGAAAACGGTGCTGTTGTCATCCCAGCCAATGGTTCGATCCCTAAATCGCTCTTTATGGTATTTCAAATGATGTTTTTCATCATTACCCCTGCTCTGATCTGTGGTGCATTTGCCGAACGGATGAAGTTCAGTTCGATGGTGGTTTTCTCAGTTCTCTGGGGCACTTTAGTATATTGCCCCATCGCCCACTGGGTCTGGTCTGACACCGGCTGGTTATGTGAGTGGAATGAGAGTGCCCGCTTCCCCGCCTACGATTTTGCCGGCGGAACCGTGGTCCATATCAGTTCCGGATTCTCCGCATTGGTTTGTGCGATTCTACTGGGAAAACGCTTAGGATACGGGCAAGAGCCGATGCCCCCGCATAATCTGACCTATACTTTTATCGGTGCCACGATGCTGTGGGTCGGTTGGTTCGGGTTCAATGCCGGGAGTGCCGTAGGAGCCAATCCAGCAGCCGTCAATGCGTTTGTCGCCACCCATCTGGCTGCAGCGGCCGGAGTTTTGGCCTGGGCTGTTGCGGAATGGTACTATAATGGAAAGCCGAGTATTCTGGGCGCCTGCTCAGGAGCCGTAGCAGGCCTGGTCTGCATTACTCCTGCTTGTGGAACCGTCACTCCGTTATCTGGGATTCTTCTCGGTCTGATTGCGGGTTTTGCCTGCTATTTTGCCTGCACGACGCTGAAATCAAAATTCAAATATGATGATTCACTGGATGCATTTGGAGTGCATGGCGTGGGAGGAACGGTCGGTGCCATCCTCACGGGTGTCTTTGCCACCCGGGCGATTACGGGAAAAGCGGAAGGTTCTGGTTTATTGGAAGGTAATTCCCAACAATTGGTCAATCAGTTTGTCAGTGTCGGTGCGGCGATTGTCATTTCGGTGATTGGAACCGTAATTATTCTGAAGCTGATTGATTTGACGATGGGTCTGCGAGTCAGTAAAGAAGGTGAGATTCAGGGACTTGACCTGAGTCAACATGGTGAAGAAGGATACATTTTCCTCTAAGAATTACGAGAATGAGAACCAGCATCAGGCTGGTTCTCATTCTCATCTTTAGGAAAATGCACGTTAAAAACCTTACAGGCCAATAGTTTTTATTGTTTTTAGCGAAATTAAATTGAGGTATCGAGATTTTCTTTCAAACTCGATATAATAATTAAGTGTGATAGTCGCTTGGGTTTCTGAAAGCGCTGG
>NZ_CALFPF010000709.1 GCF_937919775.1 uncultured Gimesia sp. | reverse complement strand
TTGACCCAGTTTAACGCCGCCTGTCAGCGGATTAACTGGTCGGCAGACCGGAATCTGAAAACCAGCGTGTTTAACGAACTGATCACGGGAACGATGTTTGCCACCGTAGGCATTTCCCATCTGACGACTTCACGCCAGCACCTCAGTAAGCCGTCGGTGATTGCGAAGAAAACTTCAAAAGGCTGGTTGCTGAACGGATTCGTTCCCTGGGTCACCGGCGCCGTGCATGCTGACTACATCGTGACCGGCGGCGTCTGTGATGATGGTACGCAAATTCTCGGGCTGGTCAACACCGATTTTCCGGGAGTCGATATTCAATCGCCGATCGAAATGTTATCGATGACCGGCTCGCAAACGGGGGCCGTCAGTCTGAATCAGGTGACGATTCCCGCTGCAAATCTGATCGCAGGTCCGGTGGAAAATGTCATGAAACGTCTCGACGGTCAAGGGGGCGCGGGTTCCCTGACCACATCGGCTTTAGCGCTGGGAGTTGCCAGGCGGGCGATCTTGCGTCTGGAAGCAGAAGCCGAACAGCGACCAGATCTGCTCGAAATCTTCAATCCCTTCCATGCAGAGTATCAGGCGATTATGGCTGAGATGTTTGAGGCTCTGAATTCGGGAACGCTGAACGGCTCGATCTCCGAGAAGATTCGCGAGCGGTCCAATTCGTTGGTCATCCGTGCGTCGCAGGCGTTATTGGCGGCGGTTAAAGGCGCGGGATTCGTCAAAGGCCATCCCGCAGAACGCGCGATCCGCGAAGCCATGTTTTTCCTGGTCTGGTCCTGTCCGCAACCGGTTGTGAATGCCAATCTGAAAGAATTTGCCTGCGTGCTCGACTGAGAGAGTTGTCGTTCACCGGTTATTTTTTATCGGCTATTTTTCGCCGGCCAATGCTTCCGCCAGATTGATCACATGATCCCGCACCCGACGCAAGGCGTTCAACGTCGCCGTATAAGAAACGTTGATATACGGATCGACTTTTTCCGCCGACAGATATTCCAGATGCTCGCGCGATAATGTTTTCACTTTGTTCTTGATTTCATTTCCGGACTTGACGGTCGCAGAGACGATATCCGTCTTTTCCTGCTGATAAGAGATCGTGACGTGGCTCAGTTGTTTTTCCACCATGTTGAGCACGTCGAGCAGGGAATTATTATGAGTCTCATCAAAGGCCCTGCCCTGCTTGTTTAACTTCAGTCTGAATTTGGCGATTCGCTGCAGGTAATCGCTGATCGATTCATACTCGTCTGCCATTCTCAACTGACGGCGACCTTTCGAGATCACTTCCTGAGGCAGATCCATCGCCAGCAGATGCGTAATGTAGCTGGTGATTTCATCCTGCATGCGGTCCAGTTCTTCTTCATGATGAAAGAGTTTTTCCACATCAGCGGGCTCAGGTATTTCCTGCGAGAGAATGCGATACAGAATCTGGATCATTTCATCGCACATGACCCCCATCTTGATCACTTCTCCCCGCGATTGCTCAATGGCCAGTACCGGCGTTTCGAGAATACGTATATCCAGGCTTCTCAAGTGCACGATTTCCTGTGGTTTGTCTTTGACGATATAGGTCAGTAACGTTGCCATCTGACCTGCGAAAGGCAGAAAGACGAGTGTGTTCAGAATATTAAAAACCGAGTGGGTGGCTGCAATCGCTTTGACGCAGTCCGGATAGGTCGGCTGCCCATCGATCATGACTGCTTTGGTGACATCCACATCAATCAGCCAGGGGATAAATTCGACGTACCAGAAAAAAATGGTCGAGACCCAGATCACGCCGGTAATATTGAATAGAACATGAAAATAGGCCGCGCGGCGTGCGTTGGTGGTGGTGCCTAATGAAGCGAGCAACGCAGTCACCGTCGTACCAATATTCTCACCCAGCACCAGTGCAGCCGCAGTATCGAAGGGAATAAGCCCTGTCGCCGCGAGAGAAATCGTAATGCCCAGCGTGGCCGACGACGATTGCACCAGCACGGTCAGAATGCAGCCGACCAGCATGCACTGATACAGGCCGATATAAGTGTCTGCCGTAAAATGCAGAAACCATTCCTGAAACTCCGGCAGATCCTTCAGAAATTTACAGGCATCTTTCATGAGCTGTAAACCGAAAAAGACCATGCCGACCCCCATCACTGCCAGAGCCGTATAACGCACTTTTTCTCGTTTGGTAAACAGGTACACAAACGCGGAGACCCCCAACATCGGCAGACCATACTTACCGATCTTCAGCACCAGGATCCAGCCCGTGATCGTCGTGCCGACATTGGCTCCCATGATCACACCGATGGCCTGCGTCAACGACATCAACCCACCGTTGACAAAGCCCACCGTCATCACCGTGGTGACAGAGCTGGACTGAACCAGCACGGTCACCAGAAATCCCACCAGGGTCGCCAGAACCCGGTTGTTCGTCACCGCGCCGATCAGTCTTCTCAAACTGGCGCCCGCGATGGATTGCAGACCCTGGGACATGTATTTCATTCCCAGGAGGAAGATCCCCAGACCTCCGATAAGGGTGGTCGTCATTTCAAACATGATGTTTCCGGATCCTGTTATGTGAGCGTATCTGTCCCAATCAAAGGTGAATGGGAGTGTTGACTGGTGTTCATTTGGATTGATGATTGTTAAGATTTTGCATATTTATTATGAAGAACTGTTAATATTACAAGTCTCTGACGGGACTCTCTTTCAACTCGGCACTAAAATTACGGTGCTATAGCTTGTGAGATCGTTCCCCGAACGGTAAATCAGTTCATAGACTGTTGTGGAAACGAGTTGTCGAGAATCAAACCGCCCGTAATCCGTCCGTTTACACGCGTTTGTTCCCCTTTCAGGCCCCCGTAGCTCAATTGGATAGAGTGCTGGCTTCCGAAGCCAGAGGTTGCTGGTTCGAGCCCAGCCGGGGGTATTTGAAAAACAGATTCCCGTGCACACATCTGAAAACTCCTCACAGCCTGCTGAAAAAATTCGACTTGACGTGAACGCGGCGTTGAATAGTTTATCTGGAGTTGTGTGTCGCGCGCGAGAACACTGCGGGTTCAGGTGAAAAACTGAAACCAGTCTCCAGCGCCCCTGACAAAAACCGCTTGTTTCAGAGCGATTTTTAAAAAGGAACCCTTTCCATTTTGTGCGTTTCGACACACACCCGCGCATTCCCGACAGCACCCGGCCCACGCCCTGCCCCACGAGAAACACTCCCAAACACAGCTCGCCCCACATCAAACTCCCCTTTCCTCTTGACTCTACCCTGCCCCTGAAGATGATTTGCATCATTGATTTTGTAGTTTCATTCCATGCCCGTGTCGGCCCGGAGACACATCCAGACCAAGCGCAGCACACAGGAAATCGACGAATCGATTTACAAAAGTGAGCGGCACGGCGCCAGCCGCCGGTTGTTCCGCATGCGGTGCATATCGAGTATAAAATCACAATGAAACAGACGACACAAAACCCGCCTGAAACAATTTTACCCGATGTCTCTCAGGCAGCCGCAGATGAAGATCCGGCACTGGTTCCCAATAGCAGAGGAACACCAAAAGTCGCGGCTGACACCTGTGTGAACCTTTTGAAAGCATCACAATCTGTGGTTTTGCTTAATGTTCGGTTTCGAGA
>NZ_CALFPF010000708.1 GCF_937919775.1 uncultured Gimesia sp. | reverse complement strand
TTTCCGATGGATGAGTTCTCTGAAATATCAATTGTGCTTGTCAAGAGCCGAATTATTCCCATTACATAAAGGTATTAACAATGGATGCCGAAGCATTGAAATTAGCGACTCTCTGTGTGCATGGCGGCCAGGAACCCGATAGCGCGACCAATTCACGGGCGGTTCCCATTTATCAGACGACTTCCTACGTCTTTAACGATACTGATCACGCGGCCAGACTGTTTGGCCTGCAGGAATTCGGCAATATCTACTCGCGGCTGATGAATCCGACCTGCGATGTGCTCGAAAAACGCCTGGCTCTGCTGGAAGGGGGCGCGGGCGCTCTTGCGGTCGCTTCCGGACAGGCGGCTGAATCGCTGGCCACTCTCAATATTGTGGAAACAGGACAGAATATCGTTTCTTCGTCCAGCCTGTATGGTGGTACTTATAATCTGTTCCATTATACCTTCCCCAAGTTTGGGATTAAGACCAAATTCGTTGACCAGAGCGATCCCCAAAATTTCAAAAATGCCATCGATGACAATACTCGCTGTGTTTATATCGAAGCGATTGGAAATCCCCGCTGCGATATTCCTGACTTTGAAGCCATTGCTAAAATCGCGCACGATGCCGGTATTCCTTTGATCGTGGATACGACTTTGGCTTCCCCTGCGTTATTGCGTCCGTTTGAGCATGGTGCGGATATCGTGGTGGCATCCTGTACCAAATTCATTGGTGGCCATGGAACTTCCATCGGCGGAATCATCGTCGAAAAAGGGGGATTCCCCTGGGATAATGGAAAATTCCCCGGTATGACCGAACCTGATCCCAGTTACCACGGTCTGAAATTCTACGAGACCTTCGGTGGCATGAATATCGCTTACATTCTCAAAGCGCGCGTCCAGCTGCTTCGCGATCTGGGACCGGCGATGAGTCCTTTCAATGCGTTTCAGTTCCTGCAGGGGCTGGAAACGTTGCATCTGAGAATGGAACGGCATAGCCAGAATGCAATGGCGGTGGCTCAGTTCCTGGAAAGTCATCCCAAGGTTTCCTGGGTGAATTACTGCGGGTTGGAGTCACATCCTTCCTACAAGCTGGCACAAAAATATTTGCCCAATGGCTGTGGGGCTGTGTTTGGATTTGGCATTCAAGGTGCTACTCAAGAGCAGCAAAAGACCAACGGAATCAAACTGATTAACAGTGTGAAACTGTTCTCCCATCTGGCGAATGTCGGGGACAGCAAGTCGCTGATCATTCACCCATCCAGTACCACGCATCAACAGTTGACAGCGGAAGAACAATTGAGTTCCGGCGTGACTCCCGATTTTGTTCGGTTGTCGGTGGGGACTGAAGATCAGTCAGATTTAATCAACGACTTGAAACAGGCTCTGGATCAAGTTTGATCAAACAAGCCTTCACGAAAGTCCAGAGATTCGAATCAGGAACCAGCTGCGGTAAAACCAGCCGGTTCCTGATTTTCAATAAAGTTTGCCGATGTTTTCGGAGACGTCTGACGATAATTCTTTGTACCAACTCAGAGAAGTTACGTTAATTCGCTTGTCGGATGATTTTGAGAGAACTAGAATATCCGACATCAGCTTCATTCGCCCTTGTAGCTCAATCGGCAGAGCAACTGACTCTTAATCAGTAGGTTAAAGGTTCGATTCCTTTCGGGGGCACTTAAAAAGCCATAACTCATCACGGGTTATGGCTTTTTTTATTTGGTGTGGCCTCAATGCCCCATTTGAGCTGTCACGGAATCCGAAACGTTTCCGCTGGCAGTGAGAATCGCGTTCGACTATTTGTCCTGCGTCAGAAATGGAAAGCGGCTTTGTTGAATCCTTGGCCACTCTGTTAGGAAAAGAAAACTCGCATTGATTCGTAGGTGAGTCTGAACTTAAAGAGTCAACGGTGATTCTTAATGTCAAACCAGCGCGGTTCCTGATCGAGCGGGAAAGCTTCCGATTCTATTTTCCGCTCACAACATGTGTACTGCTGAGTTTGCTGCTGACGGGGATTGTAGGACTGGTGCGACTCCTGTCACGGTAAAATTCCCCTGTATTCACTGGTTTTACGCTGTCATGGCGGGAACTGAGGGTTGCTGAGAATCGTTGTAAAGGGGCCTGAACGCCCTTTACACATAGTCAGTACCCAGTATAATGCAGATGTCGCAACAGTTGTGACGAGCAGAGACAAGGTGCAGTTATAACCGCCTCAGGGTTGTTCTTCTCTTCCCGCTTCATTCTGCGTAGCTGAGCTTCTCTAAAAGCTTCCGCTTCGGTTTTTTGTGGCTCTATCTGCTTTCTTTATTTGGGCTACGGGTCGCTGCACTGCCAGCGCTGCCGTGTGTCGTATGTTATTATGTTGGAGAGCAGAAATGCCACAAGGTAAAATCAAGAGGTTGGTTTCAGATCGAGGTTTTGGGTTTATTGAAGGAGAACGAGGCGACTTGTTCTTTCATCATTCAGAGGTTCAGGGAAAAACTCTCGAAGAACTCAAGGAAGGTCAAATGGTTGAGTATGAAGTAGGCCAGGGACGCAAAGGGCCATGTGCCACTTCCGTTCGAGTCACTTCATAAGCGGTAAGTTCTGAAGACAACTTCAGTGATAAATCAGCAAAAACGCCCTGGATTCATCTCCGGGGCGTTTCTGTATCTCGGGTACTTTGCTTACCGGATCGGGTCTCTTTTTTCGATCACGGTCAGACTTCCGAGTGACGATCCCGGCTTCAAATTACCGCTACGATCTTTCGCCCGGTTGTGAACTGCCGCCAGATTCCCGTCCCTGCTGGCCTGAGAAGAAACCAGTGGTTTCTTATTTTTTGGGCTGACGTTTCTCGTCATCTTCGAGAATTCGTAAAGCAGGTGTTTCCAGATCATCATACTGACCGCGCGACACTGTCCAGACAAAGGAGATCACAGCCGCCAATGCTAAAGCGATGGCGACTGGTAAGGCGATATAGATGACGCTCAAGAAGGCGGCTCCTGGAAAGCACGATTCATAAAGGACAGAATCAGGACAGTTACGGAACTGATCGGCATT
This sequence comes from uncultured Gimesia sp., assembly GCF_937919775.1. GTDB lineage: Bacteria > Planctomycetota > Planctomycetia > Planctomycetales > Planctomycetaceae > Gimesia. The sequence goes on along the minus strand of NZ_CALFPF010000708.1, from coordinate 2,107 downwards.
AACAGTGCCGCGATGAAGGGATTGATCATCCCCCCCAGTGCGAGTCCTGCTGCAAAGAGATTGTATACCAGAGATATCATTAAATTACGATAGATGACGTGATTTGTCATGCATGCGCCCTCAATCAATTCTTTCAGCGGGGCTAAACCAGGTCGGTTGAGATAGACAGCCGCCGCCTGCAGACTGGCTTCGGCTCCCCCATGTACGGCAATCCCGACAGAAGCGGCCGCCAGCGCCGCGCTGTCATTCACACCATCGCCCACCATCACGGTTGTCATTTTTCTGGTCGATTCCTGAATGATTCTGAGCTTTTCTTCGGGGCGGACCTCCGCATGCACAAACTCAGGTTCAACACCGATACATTCCGCAATCTGGGAAACGATCTCCGGATGGTCTCCCGAAAGGATTCCGATGGACCAGCCACTTTGCTTCAGTTCCTGGATGGTGGAAGACGCGTCGGCCCGCAATTCATCTCCGATCCCCCAGATGGAAACAACTTGTTCGTCTGCTACTACGAGTACGGCTGTGAGACCCCGCTGCCGATACTCTGCCATTTTCTGCTCCAACTCAGCAGAGAGCAGTATGCCCTGCTCCGTGATATATGCTTCACTGCCGATGGAGATCCAGTGTCCGTCCACCTTACCTCGAATTCCCAGACCTGGTGTATAATCGATTTCCTGAAGCGAAAGACTGTCTGGGTCAACGATTTCGGATTGCTGGTCAATATAAGTCGTGAATGCGGTGGCTATCGGATGCACAACCTGTTTTTCGAGGGCGCCAATCTGAGGGAGGAAAGATCGGTCCCCGCTCCAGTCGTAAACTTGCATTTTTCCATACGTCAGGGTTCCCGTTTTATCGAGCCAAAGGAAACCCGGCGTTGCCAGTCGCTCCATGACATCACCGGAATTGATGAGAATCGCACGCCTGGCTGCTTTTCCCTGCGCGACGGCAAGTGCCAGCGGAGTTGCCAGACCCAGCGCACACGGGCAAGTGACAATGAGTAACGAAATGGAGTTTGAAACAGCGATTTTCATTCCGCTGGACCACCAGATCACAAAACAGATTACTGCCAGCAAAATCACACTTACCACAAAAATTCCTGCGATACGGTTCGCAAGTTCAATCATTGGCAGCCTGGAACTGACTCCCTGTTCGACCAGATTCATTAAACGGCCAATGCGGGTTTTTTCGCCAACCGCCTGAATATCAATTTTGAGAGGCGATGTCAGATTAATCGTACCAGCGGTGACCAGGTCTCCTGCTTGTGTCACGCGTGGCCGCGATTCTCCGGTCAATATCGATTCATCGACGGTAGAATCACCGGCAAAGACAGTTCCATCAGCGGGGATCACATCGCCGGCTCTGACTTCGACCTGATCTCCTGGTTTCAAAACCTCAATCGGAACGGTCAGAACTTCACCATGAGAAATCAATCGGGCGCTTCGGGGCGTAATACTTTTCAATAATGAAAGGTGGCTGAGCGCATGGTGCTGCTGCCGAAACTGAATGTAGCGGCCGACGAGCAGTAAAAAGATCAGCACCGTTAACGAATCAAAATAAATTTCGCCGGTACCTCGAATTGAATTGATCACACCCGCGATACCACCGATTGTAATTCCCAGAGCAACGGGAAGATCAATCTGGGGGATGCGGTTTCGGATCGCAGAGTAAGCACCTCTAAAAAAGACTTGCCCGGGCCATAAAATGGAGACCATTGCCAGGCCAGCACTCGTCCAGCGAAACAGGTTTAAGTGTTCTGCAGACATCCCGGTAAACATCCCTGCATACAGGGCAAACGCGATCAACATCACATTGCCGGCACAGGCTCCGGCGATGCCCAGGCGAATCAGTTGTTTTCGGTTCTCCAGTTGGAACATTCGCTGGGCGTCGTTGTTCTGAGGGGGATGCGGGCGATAACCGAGCCGATCCAGAGTCCTGGCGATTTCGGAAAGGGGAACGAGCGTTGAGTCCCAGATCAGATCCACACTCGCTGTCGATAAATTGACCCGTGCACTGATCACGCCTGGCATGAATTCAGGAAGTTTTTCAATCACAAACAGGCAGGACGCACAATGCATCCCCTCTAAATGAAATCGAATTCGGTAGA
>NZ_CALFPF010000707.1 GCF_937919775.1 uncultured Gimesia sp. | reverse complement strand
GTGCGTGCTGAAGTCGCGCGTATGATCATTGGTCAGGAGCGGGTCGTCGAGTCGACATTATACGCGCTGTTTTGTGGAGGAAATGTGTTGCTGGAAGGCGTTCCCGGGCTGGGAAAAACAGAGTTGGTAAAAGCACTTTCGAAAGTACTGGATTTACATTTCCAGCGTATCCAGTTCACACCGGACTTAATGCCGGCGGATATTATTGGCACGAATATCATGAGCACGGATGAGACCGGTACTTATCGGTTTGAATTTCGGAAAGGGCCAATTTTCACCCAACTGCTGCTGGCGGATGAGATTAACCGGGCTTCTCCCAAAACACAATCAGCCTTGCTGGAGACAATGCAGGAAGGAACTGTCACAGCAGGCGGAACACAATACCGGCTCGATCAACCATTCTTTGTGATGGCCACACAGAATCCCATTGAGCAGGAGGGAACCTACCCTTTGCCCGAAGCCCAATTGGACCGTTTCATGTTTAAAATCGGTGTCCCTTTTCCGAACCGGGATGAACTTAACACGATCGTGCAGCAGACCATTCTGAGGCAGCCGGCAACTTTGAAAAAATTATTGAACAGTGCGCAAATTCTTGAATTACGGGAAGTACTGGATAAAGTAGTTGTGGTTGAAGCGATCCGTGATTATGCGATTCGTCTTGTTCTTTCAACACATCCCGGGACAGATTTCGCGACAGAAGAGGTCCGCCGTTTTGTGCACTGGGGAGCCAGTCCGCGGGCAGCACAGTCATTAATCAAAGCCGCTCGCGTTCGAGCTCTGAGTGAAGGACGGGCGCACGTCGCGTTTGAAGATGTTCGTTACTTTGCAAACGAAGTACTCCAACATCGTGTGATTCTGAATTACGATGGACAGGCAGAAAATATCAAGGTCATTGATCTGGTTGCACAGAACTGCAGGGAATTACCAGAACAGGATTAATCACCGGTGTCACAAGAAACTCAGTCAAATCAGTATACTTCTTTGTTTGATAACAAAACGTTATCCATGCTGGAGCGGATGCGTCTCAATCCAACGCGGCGATTGACCAACCGCAGCCGTGGCGAGCATCTTTCCGGTAAAGGGGGCACAAGCACAGAATTTTCAGATTACCGTAATTACGTTGCCGGTGATGATGTACGCTACATTGACTGGAATATTTTTTCCCGATTACATCGTCCCTACATGAAGCAATATCAGCATGAAGAAGAAATGCACGTGGTATTGATACTGGATGCTTCCTCTTCAATGGATTATGAAGATAAAATATTGCGTTGTCAGCAGTTGGCGGCAGCCTTTGGTGTGATGGGCCTGTTGAATTTTGAAAAAGTGAGTGCTTATGCATGCAACCAGAAAGGGGGCCGTCCAGCCAAGATGGCGCCCTGTACCGGTCGGATCAGCATGAAACGTTTATTTGATTTCCTCACGAAAATCGAAGTCGGCGGTGATTCTCCCATTGAAGCAGCAGTCGAAGATGTACTGCGTACACATCGCGGACGGGGAGTTGCCATCGTCCTTTCGGATTACGAATCATTCGGTGATTTATCCCGTCCTTTTAATATGCTGTATAGTGCCGGACTGGAAATTTTCGGCGTTCAGATTTTAGGTCCATCGGAAATCAATCCGGAAATCAATGGAGACTTACGTCTGGTTGACAGCGAGAGCGGTCAGACATTGGACATCTCTTCAGCAGGGGACTTGTTGGGGCTTTATCATGAGCACCGTGCCTTATTAGAAGAGCATCTGGCTATGCTGTGTCGGCAGCGTTCAGGGCGATTTATGACGGTAAACAGCGGGGATTCGCTGGAACATGTCCTCTTTGACCTCTTGCGGCGGAAAAGGTGGGTCTTATGAATTTCTGGCCCGGTTTTTATTCGCTACAAGGGGCATGGTTCCTGCTATTGTTAGTGCCGCTGGTTATCTTCTATTTTTTGAAATTAAAGCGGCCACATAAGCACGTCCCTTCGCTGGCGCTTTGGAGTCAGGTAATCAATGACCGGCGTGTCAATTCTCCTTTTCAAAAATTCAAACGCAGTATTTTGCTGTTACTCCAGATTCTGCTACTGCTATTTCTGGTGCTGTCTCTGATGCAGCCTTATATTCAAAGCGGTGCGGACCGGGCACAGTATTTACCGATCTTAATTGATTGTTCCGCCAGCATGGCAGCGACCGACCCCAATACAAATAAATCACGACTGGATCTCGCTAAGGAGCGAGTTACTGAGCTAATTGAGAATTTATTACCCGATCAACGGGTTTCACTGGTGGCTGTCAGTTCGACAGCGCATCGATTGACCGATTTTACGGATAATCAGAGAGTTCTAAAACAATCACTTGCGGGATTAACGGTTGATGATGTACCCAGCAAGCTGGAAGATGCCTTACGGATGACGCAAGCACTCTCACGAACGGTTCCAATAAAGACTGTCCTGTTTTATTCAGATGGTAATTTTCCAAAAGAAGTAAGTTTTGATCTTCCTTTCGAATTAAATTACCAGATGCTGCCTCCCGCCGGTTCCAATATTGGAATTACCTCATTCAATGCGCGCAAAAATCAAACTGGTAACTGGGATGTCTTTATTCGCCTTGAAAATTCCAAAGATTCCGACAAACCGGCCACGATCGAATTGAAGCAG
>NZ_CALFPF010000706.1 GCF_937919775.1 uncultured Gimesia sp. | reverse complement strand
CGATTTCTTTTTTTGTACTCTTCATTCAGAATGGCATGTGCATTCTGCAGTTCAGCAGTTCGTGAATTCACTCTGGTTTCCAGGTGATCATTCAAGGTCTCAAGTTCTTCCAGCGCATCGTGCTCTCTGGTTACATCTTTAATACAGGAAAGTAAAAAGGTTTCGCCCCGAAAATAGATCTGGACGGCCGACAGCACCGTACATAAGCGATTACCGCCGGGAGAGACAAAGTCGAAAAACAGATCACGCGCGGTCCCTTCCTGTTTGACTTTGTCAACCATTGCCTGGCGTTCGGCTTTAGTGGGCCAAAAGCCGATATCAAAGACATTTTTCCCTATAATCTCTTCACGGCTGCATTGCAGTGCCGACAGCAGGCTTTCGTTGGCTTCAATGAATTTTCCGGTGTCTATTTCCGTGATGCACATGGCAATCGGATTTACCTGGAAAATCTTGCTGAATCGTTCTTCAGAGAGTCGAAGCTCTTCCTGCGAAACTATTTTCTCAGTGACATCGGTGGCTACAGAAATGAAGCCGTCAATTTCGTTCTGCTCGTTATAGAGCGGCGTGTATTCAACATCAAGTACGAGACTGCCAAAGTTTCGTTCAAGATGTGACGCTTCTCCGTTCAGCGTGCGTTTGAAGAGAGAAATCAATTCCTGGTCGGCTGCGAATTCCTGAAAAATGGACCTGCCAACCCATACACCAGGCTCATACCCGAGCTTTTTAAGACCGCCCCCCTCTGATAAAGTTACGATTCCATTGCGGTCAACGGCCCAGATAATCAGAGGAGCGTGTAACAGAATCTTTCTCAATAACCGCTGATCAATTTCCGCGATATTCTGTACCAGATCACTGGCACTCAACTGAGGAAAATGTCCGGATAAAAGTCGCGAAGCGGCTGGCATATGTTGAGGCGATCCTTCATGCATTACAATTCACCTCTCACGTGCATTTTAATTCAGGCCCAATAATTACGCGAATTTCGGAGAGCAGCTTTACGTCTCTTGAAGTGATCGCATCTGGTTACTGATTCAGAGCAAATCAAAGTGCAGACTATGTGAATGAAGATTTATTCACTAACCGCTATCCTATATCAAAAAGATCGGAAATGTCAAACTTCGGAGACCGTAGCGCTCCTCATTCAAGCGTGATTGTCTGATTTCAAATCAGTTCGAAATCGCTGCCTGTCTGCCCACCCAGAGACTCTTTTAATTGTGTATGGTCTGTTAAATCAAATTTGAGGGGGGTGACGGTTACAAATCCTTCTGAAAGTTCTTGAATATCAGTGCCTGCCTCCAGTTGATGATTGATAATCGGGTCCAGACCGCTCCAGTAATAAGGGCGACCGCGCGGGTCAATCCGTTTTTCCATGACGTCGGTGTGCCGTTTGACTCCCAAAGCGGCCCACTTCACTCCGTGAGGCCATTCCGGTCTGGTTTCCGGAAAATTCACATTCCACAGTCTACCGGTACTGGAATCTGTCTGCAGCAACCGGCTGATGATCGGAATACTCTGTGCCGCACATCGATCGTAATCGGGTTTGATATCGTTAGAAAAACTGCTGGCAGTCGAAATGGCAATCGAGGTAATCCCTGCAAAAGCGCCTTCAATCGCACCGGCAACCGTACCTGAATAGAGTACATTGATCCCGACATTCGAACCGGAGTTGATCCCGCTCACAATCAGATCGGGACGTTTGGAGCAGAACTCCAGGATGCCCAGCTTCACACAATCTGCAGGGCTGCCGGCAACAGCCCAGCCCCAGTGCTTTTCTCCTTCGAACTCCTGGTGTACCATAAGAGGGTGTAAATAAGTAATACTTAAACCCACTCCGCTCTGCTCAGATAAAGGAGCCACCACCTCCACGTCTCCCAGTTGAGTCAGCGCCTTTTGCAGACTTCTGATACCGGGAGCATGAATACCGTCATCGTTCGTTAATAATATTTGCACAAAACTACCTCAAATCACGAATCAAAACAGAACTCGCTTACTCAATCGCGCGGTTCGATATCATTCACCATTCTTAATGACATAACGAGTTATCGATATCTTATCCGAATGAGCCACTTAAATACACCATCCCGACTGTTTGCCATTATTCCCGCTGCTGGTCTGAGCCGTCGTATGGGAACACACAAACTGCTGCTCACGCTCGGTCAGGAAACAGTCATCCAGAGACTGGTGCGGGGATTAAGTGCCCCCTTTATCACGCAGATTGTCATCGTCGCCCGCAAGGATGATGCGCTTTTAAAGGAGCACCTTACCGGGATGAATCTGCAATTGATTCAACCGGAAACGGATCCTCCCGATATGAAAGTCAGTGTGCAAATCGCATTGGCATGGATCCAGGCCCACTATCAGCCCTCTGCAACGGACGGCTGGCTTTTGATTCCCGCGGATCATCCAGTTCTCAACGGTGCTGTGATTGATGAACTTTACCAGTCCTGGCAGAACTGTCAGGACTCCTGCATGATTCCCACATTTCAGGGGCAAAAAGGACATCCTGCTTTTTTTCGCTGGTCTGTCTCGCATGACGTTTTTCGGCTTAAGGATGAAGAAGGAATTAACGCGCTCTGGAAAAACCATAACATTCAGCCGCTGTTACAGGAATGCCCTTATCCGGAAATACTGATTGATCTGGATACGCCTGAAGATTACGAGTCCCTGAAGCAAAGATATTCAACAGAACGCTAAACTTGCAAGCATCCAATTATTTAGATGTTTGGATGTCTGACGTTTTTTGAAGCAACCGCGTGCGGTTTTTGGAGCTGATGTTGCTATCAGGCAATAGGTTAAGACCCGCTGATGTTGTCTTTGTGAAACTTTGCTGGTGATAACGATTATAAAGTGCAACAACACCTCACCTCTTCACTAAAGAGTCATATCGCCCTTTTTTCCTCAAGTTGCCAAAACTATGTGATCTATGCTTGAGTGCTAAATGATACAATTCGATGTGATTTTGTTTTTTTCCATGTGTGACGTCAGCTTTTGATTTGCATCTTTTTTCGGGTCATGTCAATAATGCAGAAAGTCATGTATGAGATGGAAAAACGGAAAACGCACACTTTCATCATGTGACGAAACTTTTTTGGAGGGGGAAAAATGAGAAAGACTTTAGCCTTGGCATTTGCCGCCGTGGCAATGCTGGCTGTCAACGATTCAGCTCAAGCCTGCAGGTATTTTGGAGCAGCAAGTTATAATTGCTGCCCTACAGTAGCCTGCCAACCAACTGCTTGTTATACCGCTTGTCGTGTCGAGCGGAAAACGTGCTATCGTACCGTTTACGATCAGGTTTTAGAGCCTCAGCAGTATACGGCTTATCGCACCGAATACGAGACAGTCTACGAAGACAAGCAGCAAACCTGTTATCGCATGGTGAATGAAACGGTTTACCGCGATGAAGAATACACGGTGCAGAAGCCGGTATTCGAGACCTCAGAACGTGAAGAACGTTACACAGTGCGGCGGCCTGTGGTTGAGACAAAGTACCGTGATTGCAGTTATCAGGTACAGCGTCCCGTCTGGGAAAATCACGAGCGTGAGTGCCGTCGTACCGTGATGCGACCGGTTGTGGAAACCGTCGAACAGGAATGTCGCCAGACGGTGATGCGTCCTGTTACGGAAACCATTAACCAGGAACGTTGTTACACGGTGATGAAACCGGTTACGACAACTCGTACCGTGCATCGTTTACAGGGGGTCTGGGAAACACGTCAGGTCAACAAACCAGGGAAATGTCGTCCCTGCTGGTCGACCGATGCGTGTGGACGGCCTGTCATGACAATGGTACAGGTCCCGGGGACAACCAGCTGTCGCCAGGTCTGGAGACTGCGAAAAGTCGCCTGTCAGGTGCCTTGCACACAGTATGTTCCCGAAGTGGTTCGACAGAACTGCCCGGTTCAGGTGACACGTTATGTGCCTGAAGTGGTTGTGAACAAGGTTCCTGTTACCGTCTGCAAAATGGTTCCTGAAGTCGTAGTGAGCAAGATTCCTTACCGGACATGCCGCTGGGTGACTGAAACCGTAGCACAGAAAGTTCCTTATCAGACCTGCAACTGGGTTTGTGAAGAACAGGTTCGCAAAGTTCCCGTGCAGACATGCAAAATGGTTTCAGAGAGATGCACCCGGAAAGTAGCCGAATGTGTGACTCGTAAAGTTCCTTTCACAGTCACACACCGTGTTGCTCGTTGCGTACCGAAACAGGTACCAGTCAACTGCACACGTTATGTTTCCAAGTGTGTCGCTCGTCAGATGCCTTACGAAGTCTGCACGATGGTGCCGACAACTGTCTGTCCGACAACAGCCTGTGCCACCGGAAACTGCGGACTTGGCAATCCTGAAAGTCGGGAAACAGCCAAGCCAGTGGTTCCTGAACCACAGCCGGAACCTGAAGCAAATCCGGAAACCATTCCGGCAAAACCAAAGGTTTCTGCTTAGTCGGTTCAATGATTCGCTGAAGAAGTAAAAATGAAGAGGCAGGTCTTATTTGAGACCTGCCTCTATTTTTATTTCCCATTACGGGGGCTGACGAAAAGGGATCCACTCTTTCCTGCTGTGATGATGGCTTCGTTTTTCAAAGCGATCGTAAGGCTTGATTGATCACTGTTGACGATTAGTATCCGCCTTCAGAACGCAATCCTTCAGC
>NZ_CALFPF010000705.1 GCF_937919775.1 uncultured Gimesia sp. | reverse complement strand
GGGCAAAGCAGCCGTGGTCGATGGTGGTTCCTGCCCAGTCAAAAATAACGAGTTGAATTCTGTTTGGTTTCATGACGACTTTCATTCAGTGAAATTACAGAGTCTGCTGTTCCAGCACCCTGCTGACATAAGTTAAGTAATATTCGAGTTCCGGTGTTTCGTAACCGGGGATTTTGGCCGCTTCATCCCAGCCGCGCAGACGCAGGGCTGCTTGAGACCACGGATTCTTTTCGAACCCTGCCCGTTCAGTCTCATTAAACGGGCCTCCCTGCAACTGCAGGCTTAAAATCGAAGCGGGTGACAAGCGGGAAACATATTGGGCATCCGTGGCACAGCGATAGCGTTTGGCGGCCACATGCAAACGGATTGGTTCGGTGACATTCGGGGGGAAGTATCGAATCAGCCACTGGGCGCCGATGTTTTCATGCAGATCGTCAATGCCCTGTGTCGCGCAGTCTTCATCGTGTTTATGCAGCAGATGACCGAAGTCATGCAGTAAGGCGGCGACGATCAATTCCGGCGATGCGTCCGCTTGTTCTGCAGCATCAGCGGCCTGCAGTGCGTGCTCTGTTTGTGAGATGGCTTCGCCGGCGTACATCTCGTTTCCCTTTTCCGTGAACCGCTGTCGGATTTCTTCAACGATCATTTCGACATTATGCCGGGACATCGGGAGTCTCCTGCTCGAGTTCGGGTGAAAGCGCTTGCGCCAGATTCATTTCCCGTTCCTGAATCAGCCAATACACGGTGCCGGCGATAATCGCCGTGCAACAGATGCCTGCCAGTCCGCCGAAAGCCATCTTCCAACCATAATTTTGCGCAATCAGGCCGACTGTATGACCGGAAAGAATGGCACCCAGATAACCGGCGGAGTCAATGAGTCCGGCGACGGTGGAGCAACCGCGCTTGCCCCCCAGGTCAATGGCCATTACACCGGAGAGGAAGGAATAAGGGGCCATCAGAAAAAACGCGACCAGTGAGAGCAGTGTGAGTGCTAAAACCGGCTTGCCGGAAACATCAATCGTGGCAAGCAAAATCAGTGACAACACCAGCAGTATCAGGCTGGGAAGTACAACCCGTCCATGTCTGCCCTGCAAACGGTCTGACGTGATGCCTGCCAGATAAGTCGAACAGCCTCCCACAAGGGGGAACAGCATGCTGCCGATCGCGGCGCTGCCGATATTAAATTGCGCCACTTCATTCAGAAACGTCGGGGTCCAGAAGTTAAATGTTTCGCGCACCAGAGTCAGGCTGAAATTCATGATGCAGATCAGCCAGAATAACGGGCTGACGAGCAGCGGTTTCAAAACTTCTTTAATGGAAATTCGCTCTGCATGATTTCCCTCTGCGCCATACACATTCAGGGGGTTGGCACTTGGTTCGTCCAGCCCCACGTCAATCGGACTTGATTTTAACGTTCGATACACAAAGACCGTGATCAAAGTCAGAGAGATGGCGGCGACAAAAAACACCGTGCGCCAGTCCGCCAGAAAGCCGAGCAAGGAATAAGATTCGCCGAGGGAGATCAAACTGCCAAGATAAATCCGGGCGAACGCATCGCCAAACAAAAAAGAGAGCGAAAGAATGGCCATCACAGTCGCGTGCCGCTCTACGGGAAACCAGCGCGACGCGGTCTTTACCAGAGCCACCCAGCCCATTGATTGAAAAAAACGATTGCAGGCCCAGATGATAATAAACAGCGTCAGGCCCGAAGCCAGACCGAACAGGACGGAAAAAATAATCGAGCAGATCATTCCCGTCAGGAACAGCAGTCTGCCGCCGAGAAAGTCAGCCAGATATCCGTTGATGATTTTTCCAATGGCGTAAAGCATCACACCAACTGAGGCAACAGTGCCCATTTCGATTTTCGTAATGCCCGCACCTGCGTATTCTTTGAGCAGCAGGGGAGTCGCGACCGCGAGATTGGAGCGGCAGATATAATAACCGACATAACCCAGAAACAGACTCAAAAGAGTCAGGCGTTGCCAGCTTCTGGTAGGGTTTTTTGACATCGAAATCCGCTTAATTAAAGAGAGAGTTGATCGAGATTTTCTTTTGCCAGCCCGGGGCCGGTTGTCATTCCTTTGCCGCCGATGCCGGTGATGAGATGAATTCCCTCACAGGGCGAATGCTGAAACAGTCCGGCCGACTTTTCCTCAGTATAAATACCGCACCAGCGATCAGTGACCTGAAAATCCAGGTTTACAAACATTTTTCGCGCATAATTAATGATCAGAGCTTCAATCTCTGCCGACAGGAATTCGGTGGGCGGGTCGTTCGAATATTCGTGCGAATCACCCAGGATGAATTCGTTATTCTGGTTCTGGGTGAGCCAGATTTGAATGCCCCGCTCCTGTAATTCCGGAACGGGTGGCTCCAGTGAAACGCTCTGCAAAAACTGTGCGTTCAAAAAGGCCGGGTAACGCGTCAGGGCTATCGGTGATGCGATACTTGTTCCCAGCATGCGATTTTCCGGGTTGGACAATTTGAGCATCTGCAGCTTGCAGTAATGCAGATTGCTTTCCGCATAGGTTTCCGGAAACAGGGTCTGGAGATCAGCTCCGGCACAGACAAAAACGTGTTTCGCGTTGAACTGTCTGCCGTCGGCGGTTTTGATCTGATTGTGACTGGTACGTTCTTCGACAGAAACTACGGTTGATTTCGGCAGGTAATCACAGTCGGAGTTGCTGGCGAACCAGTTGATAAAGGCCCGAAAAAACAGGTAGGGGTCCAACTGCAGATCCTGCGCGAAATAGAGGCTTCCTTTACAGAATTCGGGATTCAGACAGCAGCTTGAGCGGATGGTTTCCTCCGCGTTTAGAAATTCCGCCGGGCAAAGGTCAACATTCTGCGCGCGTACCATCTGTTCTAAAAATGCGGCTTCCGCTTCCGTATGCGCTAAATATTGTGTCCCCACGCGGCGGAGAGGAACTCCCAGTAAATCGGTGAGCTCGGAATAAATTTCGCAGGATGCCAACGCACGCTCGCGCCAGATGCCCGGAGGCATGGCGCTGGGAATAATCAGCCCAAAATTGCGAATCGACGCCTGTTGCGGAATGACATTCCGCTCGATCAACAGTGTTTTGAAGCCCCGTCGCATGGAAAAGAAGGCATGAAAAGCGCCCAGTACGCCGCCTCCGATCACGATCACATCATATTGACTCTGATAAGGTTGTGTCGACATGGTTACGAGTACGTGGAGAGCAGGAGTGAAAAACAGCAGCGGTTGATTTCGCTTGTCCGGGTTACTGTCACGCATCAGTGAAGTTCGCGGTCTGGCGGAAGGAACAGGAAAACGTTCCGCCAGACCTCGGTCAAACTTCATTGTGCATTGAAAAGTATGTGTGATTTGGGCCAGAATACAATGACAAATCGCGCAGTATAATTGACAATTTTTACATCTTCTTCACAGCTTCTTTAACAAATCATGACAGAGCCGCGGTAGGATGACTGGTGCTGAAAGTGGTCCGCTGTCTTGATAACCATCGACTGGAAAGTATGACGAGATGAGGTTTCCCGAACGTCGCAAAATAGCTTTATTAGTACAGACTTCCAGCGACTGGAGCCGCCAGATTATTCAAGGCATTGCTGATTACGCGACCGAACAGGGGGGCTGGGATTTCTGGATTGAATTCCGGGGGCTGAAGGAACAGCTCAAATTTCCCGCTTCCTGGAGTGGGCACGGCACCATCTGTCGGCTGACCGATAACCGCATCCAGCAGTCGATTCTGAAGCGGCGCCTGCCTGCTGTGAACGTATCATGGCTGGGAAAACACTCGTCCCGAATCCCGAAAGTGATATCAGATGAACGGGCCTGTGCCACATTGGCCGCCGAATTTTTTTTGAAGAAAGGGTTTCGTTCATTCGGTTATATCGGCCCCGATCCGACGTCGAATTATCCGGAGACCATCCTGAAAGAATTTCGGAGTCAGGTGGAAACGGCGGGCGGAGTCTGTTTCGATTTTCCTTATTATGAATTGACGAAAGAGGCAGACTATCAGAAACAGCAGCAGCGGTTGAAGCAGTGGTTGTGGGAGCTCCCCAAGCCGGTGGCGCTGCTGGTCTGGTCGAGTAAAATCGGACGCGAAGTTTCAACCGTTTGTGTGAACCATCACCTGGAAATTCCGGATCAGGTGGCCATTCTCAGTATCGAACACGATCCCCTGATGTCGTCGCTCTCCCCGGTACCGCTCTCCTGCATAAATCAGGCGCCGCATGTCGTCGGTTACGAAGCGGCAAAATTACTGGATCAGATGATTCAGGGAAAACCCGCGCCAGACGAGCCGACTCTGATTCCCCCCTTAGCAATTGAGGAACGGGCTTCGACCGATACGCTCTTTGCCAACGATGATCTGGTCAGGGAAGCGATTCAGTTCATTCGGTTACGCGCTGCACAGGAACCGCTGCAGGTTTCGGACATCACACAGCAACTGAATGTCTCCCGACGCATTCTGGAACATCGCTTTCAAAAAGCCCTGCACCGGTCTCCGGCCAGTGAGATTCGTCAGGAAAAATTAAAACGCATCACGAAATTACTGCAGGAAACGAATTTGACCGTTTCCCAAATCGCAGTACGGTGCGGCTTTCAACATCAGGAAGCGATGATTCGGATGTTTGGCAGACTCATGGGAATGTCCCCCCGTGAATATCGGCAATCGATTCATTCTCTGAAATAACACAATCAGATTAACAGGTGTTATTCGAACGATAATTACCCCGTTTCTGAATAGAAACTGGTGTCTGCTATTGGTACGATCAAGGTAGATCAAATGCATTTATTGCCACCTGCTTTTCTGATTGAGGAAGACGACAATGATTCACATCTGCTATAGGCTGTTGCTGGCTGTTTGCGTTGCAGGCCTGATGACCGGGCCCTTATTCGCAGCCGACGATGATGCGGGTTCCATCTTCATCGAGGGCTATACGAATCTGTTGAGTTATCAGCCGGGAGAAAAAGTCGCCTTTCAGATCTCCAGCTCGGAACCGGAGTATGCGGTTGAAATCACGCGGCTCGGGCCTGAGCCGAAGACGGTCTTCAAGGAAACCCGTAAAAATGGTGCCGCGTATTCTGTTCCGGAGAATGCTTCATCCCACGGATGCCACTGGCCGACCGCGTTTGAACTCACCGTGCCCGATTCCTGGCAGAGCGGTTATTACAATGTGCGTCTATCCGTTCGCGATGGCGGCGGCAAGTTCATTCAGCGAAATTCCCGAACAGCCGAATCGAATCTGTTTTTTATCGTACGTTCCAATCAGCCGGGCACGCAGTCGAAAATTCTGATTCAGCTCAGCACGAACACCTACAACGCCTACAACAACTGGGGGGGCTCGAGCCTTTACAGTTATCACGGCCGTGCTAATCTGCAAGGGCATCGCGTTTCCTTTGATCGCCCGCTGGCCGGACAATTTGCGAACTGGGAATACCCGTTTATCATCTGGGCGGAAAGCAACGGATATCAACTCGATTACGCCGCCAACAGCGATCTGGAATTGCATCCCGAACTGCTGCAGCATTACAAGCTGGTGCTGAGTGTCGGCCATGATGAATACTGGTCGGCACCGATGCGCGATCATCTGGAAAACTATATCAAAGCAGGCGGAAACGTCGCCTTTTTCAGCGGGAACTCGGTCTGCTGGCAGGTGCGCAGTGAAGACGAAGGCCGCGCGCTGACCTGCTGGAAACAATGGTATAACCAAGACCCGCTTTTTCCGGAGGGAGACCATCGCCTGTTGTCGACGCTCTGGAGCCATCATCTGGTCAATCGCCCTGAGAATCAGTTAACGGGGGTCGGGTTTCTCTATGGCGGTTATCATAAAAGTCATGGCCAGTTCATGGATGGATCGGGGGCCTACAAGGTGCATCGACCCGCGCACTGGGTCTTTGAAAAAACGGGTATCAAACAGGGAGACGAATTTGGTGGCAAAGATACCATTGTTGGTTATGAGTGTGATGGCTGCCAGTTTGAAATGAAAGACGGTTTGCCCGTGCCGACTTTCAAGGACGGAACGCCGCCCACATTTCAGATTCTCGCCTCCTGCCCCGCGAAATGGGCCCCCGGTGACTGTCTGTGGTATGACCGGTTTGATAAAGACCGCGTGGGCGCTGCGATTCTGGGGATGTATACCAACGGAGGCACCGTCTTCACGGTCGGCAGCACCGACTGGGCGCATGGCTTGCGCGGCAAAGATCCGATCGTTCAGCAGGTCACAAAGAATATTCTGGATCGCTTATCAAAATAAGGATCAGTTGGGCTGCAAACCATCCCAGTCTGGTCTGTTGATGCTATAGAGCACGTGGCGTTTTAACGGATCGCCGTCCGGCAGTGCAGGGTGATCAAAATTATCGATATAGGTCATGCCGATTTTTTCCATCACACGTCTTGAGGCGACATTCGCGGGGACAGTAAAGGAAACAATCTCTTTCAGATTGCATTGCGTGAATCCGAATTCCAGAGCGGCTTGCGCGCCTTCACTGGCATAACCCTGATTCCAGAAAGGGACTGCCAGCCGCCAGCCGATTTCAACACAGGGCGTAAAATAGGCGGAGAATTGGGGAACCGACAGGCCGATGAACCCGGCAAATGGCGTTTGATCTTTGACTTCGACAGCCCAGAGACCAAAGCCGTATTCATCAAAATGCGTTTTTATGCGTCCGACCATCTGCACACTGTGTTCGCGTGGTAGCGTCGAGGGGAAATACCGCATCACCCGTGGATCAGCGTTCATTTCTGCAAAGGAATCCACATCGGCTTCACGCCACTGTCTGAGAATAAGTCGGGAAGTTTCCAATTGCTGTTCCTCTGAGAGCTACATATGTCTAATGAGTATTGTTTCTATTCATTACGAACCTAACGGGAAATTCTTAAATTTATTGCAGGTAATTCGGGTAAAATTTCAGCATCAAGGTGCGGATTCTAACGATATGCAATGCTGTTGATGCGTCTGGACCAGTTGTATTCGCATCGTTTCATGACCAGACCCAACAAAAACCGGCAAACGCGTCAGTGTTTGCTGGCGTTTAAATGTTTGGGATCAGGAAAACAGAGGCAGGCCATGTGGCAAAAAATCAACGTTTTGAAACGGTGCGCACGCCCCAAAACGAACTTTGGAGAGGGATGTTACTTTCACCTTCAAGGCAGGAGAGAAACGTCGAGTTTGGCTCAGTTTGAAAAGCGATCGAGAATTTGCGCCGCGTAGTTGAGCTCGGGGATCAGGCAGGGATGCTTATATTGCTCGATGCTGCCTCCCAGTTTTTTCTGACGTTCCTGCGCGAACCGCTGCCAGGTTCCTTTTGCAAGCGGACACAGTTGCAGGGGTGCGAGACGCCCGGACTGGCGTTTCTCTTCGTATTCACAATTGGTCTGTTGCAGCAGAACATCGATCTGTTTCAGCAGCTCGGAGAGCTTCGCAGCAGGCAGTGCAGCTGACTCTTCGATGAGTAACTGGTAGTGGGGCGGTTCGTCCCAATTGGGAATCAGTGAGTACTGGCCGATTTCGAGAGACGTGTTCTGGATGGCTTTGCGGACCGATTCGACCACCTGCGATTCCGTAATTTTCTCGCCGGTCAGATTGGAAATATGCGCCCCCTTATGCAGAAATTCGAGTAGCGGTGTTGTCTGATGAAACCCGGTGCAGCGCACAACGTCACAGATATGATAGCGATACAGGCCCGAGGGGGTGGTCAGCAGAATAAAATAGTTTCGACCGGTCTGCAGTTGATCGGCCGTTAAGACATTGGTCGAAGTCAGCGGGTCCTCCTCTTCCGGCACGAATTCAAAAAAATGCGAGGTAATATCCAACACACCGGTCGACGTGCCTGATTCCAATGGAATTGTCATGCGGCCTTCGCTGGCAGAGAGGCCATGATCGCGGATTGGCAAGTCGCCATAGTAAGGGGAGAGCTGCGACAGATACGCCCCCGCGCTGCCCCCCATCCAGACTGCGAGTAAAGACAGACCGGGCCAGAACTCGCGTGGATAGAGGTGTCCCGTGCGCTCGATGATCGTTTCCAGTTCCCGGGCACGTTGTCTGTGTTTGCGATGCAGGCGGGGTTTCAGTTTCTGATAAATCGTTGCGTCGAGTTGCTCGACTCCCGTCAGTGTGCCGTCAGCGATATCGCGCACCAGTGATTCCCGATGCAGATCTGTGAATTGTGCCAGATGTAACAGCGTGCTTGGATTCGCAGTTGTGATCATCCCCACATGTCGATCGGCCAGTGAGAGGCGAATCGCGGTATAGTATTTGAGATGCGCTTCATCGATCTGTGAAACTTCACTGGGGACGGTGTAAAGTAATTTCACAACCGGGCTCTGCATGGCGGCAACCAGACCGCTGATATTGCCGCAGGGCGTTCCACCGGGGGTGCGAAACTTGTCAAAATTACTCGAGAGTTGCACGATGTTTTGATATTTTAAAGCCGGGAAATCATCGTAAGCCAGAATGCCCCAGTTCTGCCAGCCCTGGCGATAATCTTTCAGAAACGGTTCGGTAATCGGAATGAATTTGGAATCCGAGGTCGTACCACTGCTCAGGGTAAACATCAACAGGCGATTGGCCGCTCCCAGTAAAGCAGAGGTCTCGCCGTTTTTGACCCGGTCGATAAACGGGCGAAAACGTTCATAATCGGAGACCGGAAAGCGGGATTGAAATTCTTCAATCGTGCAGGAGCCGTTCAGATTCCATTGGCGACTGAAATCACTGTCAGCATTCAAACGCAGAATGCGCTGCAAGGTTTGTTGCTGGACCTGACGACAGTTTTTGGTAAGAGCGAGAAAGGAATGCGCTGCACGACGATAGCGGCGTCGTGTGAATGTTCCTCCGGCAGCCCGTAGCAGATACAGGGCATGCATTCCTTGCTCCCCGGTTGAATAGTGCTGCTGCTAAGAAATGGTCTGAGTGGAGGAGAGTAACAGCTCTCAGGCGACTCTCCTCCCCCTTACAAGACCAGACGATTAATCTTCTTCGTCTTTCTTCTTTTTCTTCTTCTTGCCGACAGAAATCTTTTCAACGCGTACTTTGGGCAAACCGAGGGCACCTTGGCCTTCAACCCAGCGGTCTTCGAATTTCAATTTTTCAATACGCTCTGCTCGCTTTAATACGTTGCGTGCACGGGTCAGCGTACTTTTGCTCTTCAAACTTTTGTCGAGTGACACGGTGTCATCCCCTCTTATTAGATGTTATTTCGATGACAGTTATTTACTTTACTATGGAAATAAACTGTCAGAATTGGCATAGTGGTGTAACATTCGCAAGATGAGCTGAATCAGCATGCTGTCCAAACGGATTTTTCACCCGTGACGAATTGCGAAGCGACATATGTTAAAAGGAATGGTCTTTGATTGCAACCGCTGCTAAATGAAACCTTTCCGCAGTTTTTCGCGAAATCCGGAATTTCGTCCTTAAAAACGGGGGCCGAGGGAGACCTGTTATTTCTCTTTACGATACAAATTTCACCTGGTTAGACTGGTCGATCGTTGTTTGCTATCTACTTTCATCGATCGTAATTGGTTTGTGGGCCAATCGTTACGTTGGAAATCTTTCCGATTATCTGGTTGCGGGCCGCAAACTTCGCTTGCGAATGGCTCTGGCGACGATGACGGGGACCGAACTCGGACTGGTCACGGTCATGTACATGGCCGAGCTCGGTTTTATGCAGCAGTATGCTTCGTTATACCTCGCATTTCTGGAAGCAGGGGCCGTTTTAATCATTGGGCTGACCGGTTTTGTCGTCTATCGGCTGCGCGAATCCGCAATCATGACCATTCCGGAATATTATGAAAAACGCTATTCCTCCCGTGTGCGTGTTGTGGGCGCAATCGTCATGGTGGTTTCGGGCGTGTTGAATATGGGGCTGTTTCTGAAAGCGGGCTCGCAGTTTCTGACGGCGATTTCCGGCCTGCAGGATGAAATGTCGCTCAAACTGATTATGACGGGGCTGTTATTACTCGTTCTGTTTTACACCGTGCTGGGAGGCATGGTGTCGGTGGTGATTACCGACCTGATTCAGTTTCTGATTCTGGGAACGGGCATGGTGATTGTGACATGTGTTGTATTCTGGTCGATCGGCTGGGCAGGGCTGTCGTCGATAGTGACAGAGCAAAACGGTTACTTTAACCCTTTCGAGTCGGACAACCCATCCGGAAAAGGGCCAGGTATCGGCTGGTTGCAAATCATTCAGATGACGGTGGTGATTGGATCGGCGGCCATGTTGTGGCCGACCAGTGCCGCACGAACGCTATCCTGTCAGAGTGCTGCGGTTGCTCAGAAATTGTACACGTTAAGTTCGATTTCGTTTCTGGCACGCCGCGCCTTGCCTGTTTTCTGGGGTATCGGGACATTCGCTTTTTTTGCTTCACAGCCGGAACTGTTCGCGGAGTTTGAACAGGCCGTCGAATCGAATCCTTCCATTACGTCCCTGTCAGCCATGCCGCTCTTTCTGGGGAAAGTGGTGCCCACTGGATTACTCGGGCTGGTGACTGCGGGCATGATTGCCGCGTTCATGTCGACACACGACAGCTACCTGCTCTGCTGGAGCAGCGTGATTACACAGGATATTGTGGCCCCCCTGGTGGGTCCCATGAGCCAGCGTTCCCGTATTTTAGTGACACGCATCGCCATCTTTGTGATCGGTGCCATGTTATTGATCTGGGGGCTCTGGTATGAAGTCAGCAGTGATTTATGGGGTTATCTGGCGGTCACCGGAGCCGTTTATCTTTCCGGAGCCATTCCCACCGTCGTGGGAGGCCTGTATTGGAAACGGGGTAGTCAGGCAGGAGCACTGGCGGCGATTCTTAGCGGCTTACTGGGCCTTTCGGCAATGGGGCCTTGTGTGGAAGTCATCAATCAATGGCTGCCGGCGGAAGTCAACGGGACGCATCTGACTCTGCTGACGTTTGCGTGTTCCTCAGTCGTTTATATCGTCGGATCGCTGCTTTTTCCGGATCGAAGCCAACCAGAGCCCGTCGGTTCGAATGCCATTTCCTGATGCTGGTGAGAGAAAAACATGTATGTGTGGATGACAATCTGGACGATATTGCTGCTGACCAGCGGTCTGGCCTTTCTGGTGGTGTTAATCTACGTTTCGTATGGAGTGAAAGCAGAACTGCGGGAAACGTTGAATGACTTGAAAGCCGACGTCGAGGAATCGCGGAATCACGAAGAAATTCTCAATCGCCCCGAAGAATAGCCTCCAGAACCCCGTTCGTTTTCATCAAATTGAAGCTCATAAACCAGTAAAATTTCAGGATTTCTGAATAATTGACTGGTGAATGAGTTTCGATCATGGTATTTTTAAATGTCAACAGGCAGACTTTCTCTGAATGTGAAGAGGTGTTTCTGCTGTAAAAGTACCAGGAGTCGCGTCGTTCATGATGTGCCCTTTTTGTCGTGATGGTGAGACGAAAGTAATTGATTCACGTTTGAGTCAACCTTTTAGTGTGCGCCGACGACGAGAATGTCTGGCTTGCGGGAAACGCTATACGACTTACGAAAAGATCGAAGAGTCGCCGCTGAAAGTCATCAAGAAAGATGGCGCCCGTGTCCCCTTCGACCGGATGAAGATGGTCAAAGGGATCGAGACAGCCTGTTATAAAAGGCCCGTCAGCCCCGATGAAATTGAAGCCATCGTGTCACAGATCGAAGCGGAAATCTACGAGAACTTTGACCGTGAAGTTCCCTCCCGTTTTATCGGCGAGCAGGTTTCCGCGACACTGAAATACGTGGACCAGGTGGCCTTCGTGCGGTTTGCCTCAGTGTACCGCAACTTTACGGATGCCAACGATTTTGTCGTTGAGATTCAGCCAATGCTGCGATCACTGGACTGAGCCGCGGCATTAATCAGGCAATAATCTCCGGAACGACATTGCCGGCGACACCGGTGACACGCATGTCGAGTCCCTGAAACTTAAACGTCAGCCGCTCATGATCCATGCCCAGCAGATGCAATAGCGTGGCATGAAAATCGTTGACGTGCATCGGGTTTTCGGCAACATGAAATCCGATATCGTCCGTCTTGCCATACGCAAACCCGCGTTTCACACCACCGCCCGCCATCCAGACCGTGTAGGCGTCTTTGTGATGATCGCGACCGGGGGCTTTGCGGTCTCCCTGCACCATCGGAGTTCTACCAAACTCGGCTCCCCAGACCACGAGTGTGTCATCCAGCAGCCCGCGCTGTTTCAGGTCTCGTATCAGTGCGGCGATTGGTTGGTCGACCTGTTTGCATTTACTTTTAAGGCCATTGACGAGACTGCCGTGATGGTCCCATCCCTGATCAAACAGTTGCACGAACCGGACGCCGCGCTCCACCAGTCGTCTGGCCAGCAGGCAGTTATTCGCAAAACTGGCTTTGCCCGGTTCGGTGCCATACTGCTCGTGAATGTGCTTTGGTTCGTTGGAAATATCCATCAGCTCCGGAACGGCCGACTGCATGCGGTAAGCCATTTCGTATTGATTAATCCGCGTCGCAATTTCGGGATCACCGACATCGGCTAACTGGACTTTGTTTAAATGATTCACGCTGTCGATAATACGTCTGCGGTCTTCGTCGGTCATGCCTTTCGGATTGGAAAGAAACAGCACGGGATCTCCCGACGAACGAAATTCCACACCCTGATAGATGCTGGGCAGAAAGCCGCTGCCCCACAAGCTATTGCCCGCACCTGCGACGTTGCCGGTAATCAGAACGACGAATCCCGGCAGGTTACTGTTTTCCGAACCCAGACCATAATTCACCCAGGAGCCCAGAGAAGGGCGACCGAAACGCGAGAAACCGGTCTGAAAAAACAGTTGCGCCGGAGCATGATTGAAATGGTCGGTTTTTAATGAATGAATCATACAGAGTTCGTCGGAGACCGATCCCAGATGGGGCATTAGTTCCGAGATCGGAATGCCCGCTTCTCCCTGTTGTTTGAAAGCAAACGGGCTACCCATCAGTTTGGGCTGCTCTCGAATAAACGCCAGCCGCAGACCTTCCCAGAGTTTATCGGGAACCAGTTGACCATCCAGCTCCTGCAGTTTGGGTTTGGCGTCGTAAAGATCGAGATGCGAGGGGGCGCCCACCATATGCAGAAAGATGACGTTTTTCGCTTTGGGAGGAAAATGTGATCGTTGGGCCGCCATCGCATTCGTGGCAGACGGAACTGCTGCCTGCAATGAGTCCGTCAATAAGGCGGTCAACGCAGCGCCGCCGACGCCCAAGCCGGCCCGTTGAAAAAATTCACGACGGGTATAATTCAGCAATTGTTGCAAATGCTCGTTCATCATCAACCCTTCGTAATGGTTTCATCAAGGTTCAGCAGAATATTCGCGACATAAAGCCAGGCCGCCATCCGCGAGGCACCGACCCCTTCCGGGCGGTTGTCTGCCGAGATCAGCTTCTGGGCTGCTTGAGGGTGTTCCTGGAAATAATTTAATTCCTGCTGGAAGACTTTGGTCAGGTGCTCCACTTCAACATCTTTTGGTTCACGGGCCACACAGAGACGGAACGCATACGCGATTCGTTCACGGTCGCTCAGGTCCGTCGCCAGCCCCTTTGTCGCCAGACGTTTCGCCAGTCCGATGCCGATTTCCACATAAGCGGGATCGTTCAATAGAGTGAGTGCCTGCAGCGGCGTATTGGTGCGCGAGCGATTGATCACACAGGCGCCGCGGTCGGGAGCATCAAAATTCGTAAAACTGGGATAAGGGGCACTGCGGCGCCAGATGACATACACGCCTCGGCGGTAGCGGTCTTCTGCAGTGGATGTGAGATACTTGGGCGCATTCCGGCCCACATGCCTCCAGAGTCCCTCCGGTTGTGGCGGATAAATGGGTGGGCCTCCCATTTTGGTGGAAAGCAGACCGCTGATGGCGAGCGCATTATCGCGGATGGTTTCGGCTGACAAACGGAGTCTCGGACCGCGGGTATACAGTTTATTGTAGGGATCGACTTCGAGTAAAGCCGGCGTGACTTTCGCAGACTGCTGATAGGTGGCCGACATCACGATCGTTTTATGAATCTGTTTCATCGACCAGTTGTGTTCCATAAAATCCACCGCCAGCCAGTCGAGTAATTCAGGATGGGTTGGTGCATCCCCCTGACTGCCAAAATCTTCCTGAGTCGCTACGATCCCCTGGCCAAAGAACTGGGACCACCAGCGATTGACGGTCACGCGGGCCACCAGCGGATTTTCTTTTGCCACCAGCCATTTCGCAAATTCCAGACGGCTCGGCGTCTCTTTGGTTTTCATAGAATGCAGGGCGTCCGGCGTGTTTGGTGTGACCTCGGCGCCTTTGCTCAGAAAGTCCCCTCGTTTGAAAATGTTGTTCATCCGCGGCTCGGGCATTTCGACCATCACCAGCGTCGAATCCGGTTCAAACGCTTCTAATTCGTTCTTAATTCGATTGAGATCTTTTTCCAGTTCGGCATAGGTTTGATCCTGCTGCTGCTGAAACTGAGTCAGTGATTTAGTTTGTTTGGCCGTTCGCTTTTCGGCTTCTATTCGAAGGATTTTTTGAATGGCGACGGGGACTTTGGCACTTTCTTCGCTGTTCTCCAACAGTGCGAGTGTTGTATCTTCCCACTCGGACACCGAGTTCGCCAATTCTTTTTCGCGGGCTTTTAACTGATTCTGCACGGCTAATCGCTGATTGGTGAGCTCGTCTTTGGTCTTGATTTCGTTGGTGTTCAGAGGCAACGCCAGTTTAGGGCCAGTGACTTCAAACGTCACACTTTTACCAACCTGTTTGACTTCCAGTGGCGTGTTGTTGAAGAACGCAAAAATCTGGTAGTAGTCCTGCTGGGAGAACGGATCGTATTTGTGATTGTGACATTGGGCACATTCAAACGTTGTTCCCAGCCAGACCAGTCCGGTGGTATTGACCCGGTCAAAGATCTGATTCACGCGGTTCTCTTCCGGATCCACGCCCGCTTCGACATTACAGGTCGTGCAGCGATGAAAGCCGGTGGCAATTTTCTGATCGAGGGTTGCCTGGGGCAAGAGGTCGCCAGCGATCTGCTGAATCGTGAACTGATCGAAGGGGAGATCCTGATTAATCGAGTTGATCACCCAGTCGCGATAGAGCCACATCTCGCGCAGCTGGTCCGCCTGAAAGCCGTTCGAGTCGGCGTAACGCGCCAGATCGAGCCATTGTCGTGCCCATTTTTCTCCGTAGCGCGGTGACTTGAGTAGTGCATCAACATACTTTTCGTAGGCTTCCGGTGAGGGGTCTTTTTCAAACGCCAGGACCGCTTCGGGAGTCGGAGGCAGGCCAATCAAATCCAGCGAGACGCGGCGCAGCAAGCGTGCCGGGCTGGCTTGTGGCGACTGTGTGAGGGGCGTCTTCTGTTGATTCAGTTTTTCGACGATAAAAGCGTCGATGGGATTATGGATCCGATACGAGCCCTTCACCGCTGGTATCGAGCTTTTAACTGGTGGCAGATAAGCCCAGTGTTTGGGGGCTTCCGATTCCGTAGGCCAGGGGGCGCCCTGATCAATCCACTGTTTCAGAATGCCAATTTCCTGTCGGGAGAGACGCTCACCAGCGTCAGAGGGGGGCATCTGCTCTTTTTTATCTTGCGTCGAGACGCGGTGGATCAGCAGGCTCAAATCACTTTTACCGGCGATGATCGCCGGTTCGCCTGAATCATTGCGGAGCAGGATATTTTTGCGGTTCGTCAGACGCAAGCCCCCTTCACGGGCATCGGGCCCATGACAGTCCTGGCAGTGTTTGACAAAAATAGGCTGGACCGATTTTTTAAAATCAATCTGCTGCGGAGTAACCGGTTTTGCTGCCGGGAGGGGAGCCGACAGGGAGACAGTCGGCGCGAACAGATACATGACGAGCACAACCGAGAGACTGCCCAAAACAGTGCGTGCTTTTTGAGAACCATACATACGCGTTCAATCCCTGACAGGCCGCATCCAGTAAGACCGCAATAATCTCAAGGCGTGACCTGGTGAGACAATTGAAAGTAATGCCGGTCCGTCTGAACCGCCGACTTCGGGGGACGGTAGTCAGACACCATTGCCTGACGGGCTGATTAAATCATGGGGAAAGTGGCTGTGGTTGACCTTTCCGCAGGAGAAATATCAAGGGTTCAGCATAACCTCAAACGACAGGAATTTCAAGTTTTTATATAAAGAACAACTTGTCTGACGGCCAATAAATCGACGTAAGCTGCTAATTATTAAAGAGATAGGTCGAACACTGCCAACCGCAGGCTAAGGAACCTCGATTACGATTTTGCTTTGGGACGTTTGGGGGCGGGCTGCTTCATGTTTTGCGCCGATTTCCCCGCTTCGAAAATATCAACCGCGCCGTTGTTCTGTTGTGGCTTGCCTGGTGTGGAACGTCCCTGGTCGGCATAACTTTGCAGCAACGCCGTTAATTCTTTAACGACTTCGGGATGCAGGTGCTGCACGTTTTTTTGTTCTCCGACGTCGTCGTTCAAGTCATACAGCTGAATTGCCGGAAGCTGACTCAGGTCATCTTTACCCGGCTTGGGAAAACTCCAGCCACCGGAACCCGGGCAGAGTTCCAGTTTCCAGTGATCCTTGCGAATGGAAAACGCACCCCGGATCGAATGATGGACGACGGCTTCGCGGAGCGGTTTAGTCGCCTTGCCTTCCATCGCGGGCAGGATGCTGACGCTGTCTTCTCCTGCTTCATCGGGCAGTTGTGCGCCGACGATGTCAGCCGCAGTTGCCATGAGATCGGTCAGACAGGTGAGCTGGTCCGAGTGTGTTCCCGCTTTAATCCGCGCGGGCCAGTTGGCGATGAACGGGACGCGATGGCCGCCTTCATAAATGTCGGCTTTATGTCCGCGAAAGCGATCACTGGGCTGATGGTTTTTGTCGGCCATCTCTTTGAAGTTGGCAGCCGGCGAGCAGCCATTATCGGCGGTGAAAATGACCAGCGTATTTTCCGCGATACCCTGTGCTTTGAGCGCACGCATCACCTGTCCTACGGTGTCATCAACCTGCATTACAAAATCGCAGTAGGCGTTGATGCCACTTTTCCCCTGCCATTCAGGCGTGGGGAGAATCGGCGTGTGCGGTGCATTGAGGGGGAAGTAAATGAAGAATGGCTTTCCTGTTTTCGCAGCCGCTGCATGTTGATCGATAATCTCCACGGTTTTGTCGGTGATGCGCGGCAGCACGTCGATCGCTTCGAAATCTTTATGCGCGGGCCCGTCGCGAAAGAAGGCTTTGGTGACCGTCGGTATTCCCTGACTGCGGTTGTTTTCAATATAAACATAGGGGGGCATATCCAGGGAAGCACTGATGCCAAAGAAGTAGTCGAAGCCGACACTGTTCGGGCCATTCTGAATGGGTTTGGAATAATCGACGTCCCAGCCCGGATTGGTTTTTTTGTCGTACGCCTGTTCCGTCGCGATGCCTCCCTGCTTGAGCGTCCAGTCCATGCCCAGATGCCATTTCCCCACACAGGCGGTAAAGTAATCGTGCTGTTTCAGCATTTCCGGAACCGTCAACCGGTCGGGTTCAATCAGGCGACGGGACAGACCCCAGAGCACGCCGCTTTTCAGGCGGGATCGCCAGTTGTAGCGGCCCGTCAGAATTCCGTAGCGGGTGGGAGTACAGACCGAAGAACTGGAATGGGCGTCGGTAAAAATCATGCCGCCATGAGCCAGCTGGTCCAGATGCGGCGTTGCAATTTTACACTCGGGATTCAGTGCGCGAATGTCGCCGTATCCCATATCATCGGCGAGGATGTAGATAATATTCGGGTCGGCAGCATGGCTTGTGCCCCACGCGCTGAACAGGGTGATGAATAACAGGCAGAGCGCAGCGGGGGAAATTTTCATCAGAGCCTCGGAAAAATGAGAAAATCAGGGAACGAAGACCAGATAATTCAGTCTAACAGTTGTGGACTGCATTTCACAATCCACCGATTCCGTTTCAAATGCCCGGAACGAGACAACTTTGATCATTCACCTGCGTAAGTCCTTAATTTACACTTTCATTTCCTGGGTGCATGCCGTTACTATGTGTAGTATATACTTGTATTGATCTACTCCAAAACTGGCTCATCAAAGAAGCAGGCTTTGGAAAACACCGTTCTCCGCAATTTAAATGGAGAATGCCGTTCCTTCCTGAGCTAAGATAAGCTAAATTCAAGTCCTTGTATCGTAACATTTTATCATGACCTGCGACCGATTTTTCGGTCAACTTCATTTGATTGATCAGCCCAAAGTTTGAGGAACAACAGCGTGAAAAGTATCTGGGCGTCTCTTTTCGTAATTCTTAGCTTTGCGGCGCTATCAACGGACATCCAGGCTCAAGCCGATCCGAAGGGTGGAGGAGATTCGCAGGCGAGTCAGCGAGTCGTTTCAGTTGCTGCTGCGCCGGGAAAATATCCTCCGCTGCCGGTTCCCTTTTTTCGGGGAAATGGTCAAGCCACGTATTCACAAGGATTCTATTTCCACTTCTGGAAGTTTCTGCTTGTGGTCCTGTTATTTTTACTCTGGGCGAAAACATCATACTGGGTAGATGAAGACAGCCGCGGATTAAAGAGTAATACCCAATTCTGGAGTTCCGTCATCTTAGGAGCCGGGGGACTCGGTTTTCTGTTGGTGTTTTGTATGCCCAGCTTTCTGTTTGGTTTTTTTATCTTAATGGTGGCTTATGGTGCGCCTCTCGGGCTCTATATTCACGAACGGAATGCCAAAGTTCCTCCGTCCAGCAGGGTCCTGACGCCCGATCACATTCAGAATTTAACGCTTCGCTATCTGGCCCGGATGGGAATTCGGGTGGGAGGCAAAAAGATGCAACAGGCTGCGGTGGGCCCTGAAATCCGCTTTGTCGGAAAATCAGCGAGCGGGCGAGGCGATGATCCCACGAGTTCTCGCCGCGTTGAGAATTCGCGTGGCTTTCTGGCGGCCAAGGAACTGATCTACGATGCCGTCATGCGACGAGCGACGGACGTGCATCTTGAGCCAAAGGAAGATGAAGTGGGTGTGCGTCTGCGTATTGACGGTGTGATGTATCCCACGGAAGGTTTCGATCGTGCGATTGGTGAAGCCGTTCTGAATATTTTTAAAGTACTCGGGGCAATGGACATTACCGAGAAGCGTCGGCCGCAGGATGGCAGCTTCCGTGCCATTATGCCCGATCGTGAAATTGATTTTCGTTTAGCCAGTCAGGGAACCCGACATGGCGAAAAAATGAGCTTGCGTATTCTCGACCAGACAAACTCCGTCGGCTCACTGGCAGAACTGGGAATACGAAAACAACTGGTCGATAAACTCAGCTCGATTGTCAAACAGCCGCACGGTCTGTTTTTATGCTGTGGTCCGACAGGTGCCGGTAAATCAACGACATTATTTGCCGCCCTGCATGAGATTGACCCTTATCAGCGGAATATCATCACCATCGAAGATCCTGTGGAATATCGAATCGATAATGTTTCACAGATTGAAATCAACCA
>NZ_CALFPF010000704.1 GCF_937919775.1 uncultured Gimesia sp. | reverse complement strand
ACAGAATTGCTACAAATAAACAGTATAAGTCATCGTTGCGCTCAATTGTTTCGACAGGGCCTCTAAGTCGAGCCAGGCGCGAGGTATCTTTAAATCCCCTCATGATAGAGAAAGAATGAAGGCTCCAATGAGAAAGCCACTTTTGTTATGTACTTTTGTGTTGATGCAGGCGCTGGTCCTGTTGACCGCTCAGGCCGGCTATGCACAGAATACCGTTAAGGCAGCCCAGCGCATTCCCGCTGATACACTCTTGTATTTTTCGATTCCCGATGTCGAAACTCTCGGTGATAAGTGGAGTCAGTGCTCGATGGGGCAAATGACCCATGATCCCGCATTTGCTGACATGAAGAAGGATCTGGTCAAACTGATCGAAAAGTTCTCTGAAAAGTTCGAAGCAGAAACAAAGCTGGGTCTTAGCAACGTGATGAGTATCCCCAGTGGAGAAATCTGTTTCGCCTTTGTCAAAAGCGAAGAAGGCAAATTCGGCGGACTGGCTTTCATGGAATATGGAGAAAGCGGCGAAATCCTGGAAAAGATTCTGGGAAGAGCGGCAGAAGGCCTGGATAAAGAAGGAGCCCAGCGTGCCATCCGTAGTGTAGAAGGAACAAAAATCACCGTTTATTCCTTCGAAAAAGAAGGGGATGAAGAAGATCCTGTTAAAGTTCCGCTTGAGAAAAAGTTTGCCTACTTCCTCAAAGACAAAACGTTTGTCGCTTCCAATGATGAAAAAATTCTGGAATCCGTTTTAGCAAAGTGGGATGGCCAGGGACAGGACACTCTCGCGAGTAAAAAAGAGTTCCAGTATATCATCAACAAGTGTCTTGAACCGTCTGCGCCTGCTGTCTCGCAGTGGTACATGAACCCCATCGGTGCACTCCAGTCCGTTTTGTCAGTTGCCAGCCGGATTAATCCACAGGTTGGTATGGTTCAAGGTTTTCTTCCCGCACTCGGAATTACAAATCTGAAAGCAGTGGGCGGATCTAGCTACCTGGCCACTAAGGAATATGATTCGATAACAAAAACATTCACCTTCGTCGAAATGCCCACGTCCGGGATTATCGACATGTTTAAATGCCCCGCCGTAGCGCAACAACCACCGTTGTGGGTTTCAGACAAAGTCTCAACCTATTACTCAATTAACTGGAGCATCAGCGGTGCCTATGATTCAATTGAGACCCTCTTTGACGGTTTCCAGGGACGTCCGGGGGCACTCGCTGCCATCATCGATCAAATGGCCGATAAGCCTGAAGGTCCCAAAGTTCACATCAAAAAAGACATTGTGGACAACATGAGCGGCCGCATTCAGGTTGCAACAGAGCTTGCCGAAGGCGAGCAAATTGACCTGACGAAAATGTCCGGTCAGTTCACGGTGGCTTTCGGGTTAAAGAACTCGGACGCATTCCAGAAGCTGATTGCCTCCCTGACAGCCCGCGACGACTTTCCCGGACAGACGAGAGAATTTCAGGGAATCACGCTCTACGAACTTCCAGGAGCCGTTTTGAATTTACCCACTGATGCCGGTTTCTGTATTGCGGAAAACCAGCTTTTCATTGCCAATGACGTCAAACAAATTGAAAATGTTTTGCGGAAAGACCGAGGCGTCGGATCTCTGATAAATAATCCGGACTATAAGCGAATTTCAGAAAAGTTTCCGGAGAAGACTTCCATCATTACATATCAGAATGCCGATGCACAAATTCATGCTCTCTATGAATTACTGCGAAAAAACGATAGTGCCGTAAATCTGGAAGGTATTGACTTAGGAAAGTTGCCACCTTTTGAAGTGATTCAAAAGTATTTGCCCGTTTCAGGCGGATATACAATTCCCGATGACCAGGGATTCTTCACTTCCACCTTTACTGTGAAAAAAACCACTCCTTAACGGTCTGAATCTCGATTATTTACTTGATTGACTACATAAACCCGGTGGGGCTTCTCACCGGGTTTTTTCGTATCTGCTGTTATTTCGGGGAATTGACCAATACCCTGGGAGACTCTGTGTGTTTAATCAAGTAGTTACTGCTTCAGATATCGGGTTTCCGGTACACATTTCCATCACGGCACTCCCACGAAAGGGGCTGTTATGCAACGTACTTCTCATTCGTTGACCTTTTTGACGGTTCTTTGTTTCTCAATCAATGGCCTGTCTGCAGCACCGGAGCCAGGGGAATCTGCTCCCCAGGATATTTTTCAGCAACTCGACAAGAATTCCGATGGAACCGTTACCGCTGACGAAGTACCAGAGGACAAGGAGCGTTTCTTCGATCACCTGATTCGACTGGGAGACCAGAACAAAGATGGTAAGCTGACGAAAAACGAATTCGAATCCGGCTTGAAAAAAGAAGATCAGAAATTTCCCGCAGGAGAATCGCCCGACCGGAATCGGGATCCGCGTAATTTTCAAATGTTTATGAGTCGCCTCGACCGGAACGGAGATAAAAAAATCTCCAGGGACGAAATCCCCGAACCGCTGCGCGAGCGTCTGGAACCTCTCTTTCAACGGTTAAATAAAGACGAAATTTCACTGGAAGAATTGAGTCGCTACGGCAATATGTTCCGCGGTAAACGGGAAGGGGACAAACAAAACGATAGCCCCAAACGCAATGAGGGAGAACCTTCCGAGCGATCAGAACGTTTTTTCCAAAGCCTGGATTCCAATAAAGACGGCAAGCTGACACTCGAAGAAGCTCCCGAGCAGGCAAAACCAATCCTGCAACGCATTCTGGAGCGATCAGGCAAGGGAAAGGACGCTGAGCTTACCAAAAAAGAATTCATGGAAGCCTTAGCTCAATTTCGTCCCGAGCGTCGTCCGGAAGGCCGTGATGGTGATAAAGAGATGAAACGTCCCGACATGCCGAATCGAGAAGAAAGTCGCCGCCGTGGAGATTTTCAGGGACGTCCTCCTGCTCCCGCTTTCATCATGATATTAGATACTGACAAAGATGGCCGGCTGAGCAAAGAAGAACTGAGCCAGATGAAAGAACTTCTCGAAAAACTGGACCGCAATGCAGATGGCTATCTGGATTTTGCCGAAATGCTGGGCGGTGATCGTGAACCATTTGGTCCTCGTGGCAGAAACCGTATGGACCGCCCTCGACGACCGGAATCAGATCGTCCCGAGGGAGAAGCGCCGAAACCCGACGCAGATAAAAAAGCGGCGGAATAACGACTGCACTCTCCTGTGCGGCAGTCGCTGTTATTAAGTCCCGGAATTCTGAGAGGCAGTTTGCTCTACTAACGGAGCACTGCCTTTTTCTTTTTGCAGGTGCTGAACCCAGGCCGGGGGAAGATTAAACCAGACCCAGTCCGTTTGAATGCGAAACTGGCGGGTATAATGGCTCATGATGTCATCGATTTGCCGAATGCGTTGATTTTCTTCTCCCCGCGAAATCACTTTGCGAACAGGGCGTACATACATATATTCAAAATAGGACAATACGCCGCCCGGCTTGAGTAGACGAAAATAGGCCTCAAAGATTTCACCAACTAATTCCGTCGGAAAATTATTCAGCGGTAACCCGGAAATGATGAAATCATATTCCTCTCCCGCCCCATATTCCTGCAAGGGGCAGTTATGGATCGACGTCAGGTGTTTGATCTCTTGAAACCCCTGTTCTGCATCAAAACGCTGATGCAGGATCTCCACAAACTTTTCATTTAATTCGACCAGATCCAGTTGATCTCCGGGTTG
>NZ_CALFPF010000703.1 GCF_937919775.1 uncultured Gimesia sp. | reverse complement strand
CGATATACAATTAAGGACAAGAACCCGTATTTGAGAAACTGAGCTTTCGAACTGTTCATTAGCTTATCGAACTCATGTTGCACGGAATTGAAACGATTATTCCGCTTGTCTCGGTCTCCACTCAACGACGGGAAAGAATTCGGAACAGCGCAGCGATTTTCTGAATAGAAAGAAATCGGCGCTCGTTAGCGTCGGATTGTAACGTGAGAAAATTCGACTGTGAGTGAGAATCACTCTCACCAGCATCCGTCAATCCTGTTTGACGGGAATGGAAATCACCAGCCCGGCAAAACGATCTTTTTTGTTGTCGTTGGCACCGAACCCAAGGTGGCATCCCAGGCAGCCGTTGTTCATCAAAGAAATGCCAACAGCTCTGCGATAAAGACCTTTTTCCACACGTTCATACTCATACTTGCCGGCAGCAATTTCTTTGGCGGCCTGCTTCTCGAACTCTCCTTCAGGCTCGTGATCAATGCTCATGGCTTTGGCATTGACGGCAATCCATTTCGCTTTGATGTTCTCCTGGCGCGCGATATCCGCAAACATATCTTCCATCACGCGTGCCGGAACATTCGCCCTGTCATTGAAGAAGTAATGATGGTGCATTGCATCCAAAGTGGCCGCATACAGACTGTGTGTGAGTTTCGCGCGTTCTCGCGCCGCTTCGACGGTGACCAGCCGCTTCGCCGCTGATTCCTTTTTCTGCGTCTGCTTGGCGGAAACAGTCTGCTCTTTCGAACTCGCTTTGCTTTTAGACGCGTCCGGTGGTCCAGCAAACAATGTGACCGCTGTAAACAACACGCCTGCCAATACAAGCGTCGCACATAAAATAGTTGTCACGGTTGAACGCATTCGATTGCTCCTGTACGGCTTACACTAAAAGAGGTTACTGCGAATACCAATTCCGCATGCGAAGTTAAAATTCACTCTGGTCGTAACTTTCTAATCAACCACGCCTGTTGTTTCTTACGTTGGGTTGGCCTAGAAACGGTTCCAGACTCGCTCTGTTTACAGTCTAATCACTTTCCCGCCCCTAAACAAGATATCTTTATCCTGTTTTCTGCCTGATTTCAATCTGGCCTGCTCCAGATCCCGGCGAATCACGAAATCCCGCTTGAGTTCCTCACCCCTTATCTGGTATAAACGTGCTTTGATGCGTATTTTGGAACTATCAGAACCCGGGCTTCGCTGCTGGAACAGGCTGCCTGTCTGACGGGAAAGGGAAACTATGCTGTCATTCTTGTGCTCGCAGGAGCAGCAAAACCGGATCAGTTCGCGCCGGTCTTTCATCCAGGCAGGGGCACTGGGTCTGGTTGGTTTCACCTTGGCCGATTTATTGCGGGCTGAAGCGCAGTCTGGCATCGGTTCCTCGACGAAAGCCATTATTAACGTGCACCTGGATGGCGGTCCGCCTCATCTGGATATGATCGATTTAAAACCGGAAGCACCCGTTGAGATTCGCGGCGAATTTCAGCCGATCGCATCAAAGGTTTCCGGGATTCAAATTTGTGAACTGCTTCCACGGATGGCAGCGCAGGCAGACCAGTTTGCTTTCGTGCGCTCCCTTGTCGGTTCCGCCGGTGCCCACGATGCCTTCCAGACTCAGTCCGGTTTTTCGAAAAAAGACATGATTTCAGTCGGCGGTCGTCCTGCACTCGGATCAGTCATCGCGCGGCTCGACGGAACCCCCGCCGATCTGGCTCCCTCGTTTGTTGATATCATGCAGGGACGGGGATTAGTCAGAAACAGCGCCCGTCCCGGATTTTTAGGACCCGCGTACCAACCTTTCCGCCCCGATATCTCGGACCTGTTTGAACGACAGCTTGAGAAAGGGATGCAGGGTGAACTCAAGCGATTAGGGGCAGAACATCAGGTCAGTCTGAAATTGAATCCGGCTCTCAGTCTGGAGCGACTGGAAAACCGCACGACGTTACTCTCAGAGCTGGATACCATCCGACGCAAAGTTGATGCCAGCGGCATGATGGATGCGATGGACCGTTTTTCTCAGCAGGCGGTCAGCATTCTGACTTCCGGTCGCCTGGCCGATGCGATGGATCTGACACAGGAAGATCCCGCCACTCTGGCCCGCTACACGCCCGCCGCGCGCACGGACTCTTCACGCTTCTATACGAGCGAAGGTCCGGATGCGGTGAAAAAATTTCTGCTGGCCAGACGCCTTGTCGAAGCGGGAGTGCGATGTGTGAGTCTCTCCATCAGCGATTTTGACACGCATTCCAGCAACTTCAGTCGCTTGCGCCAATTACTGCCGATCGTAGATCATGGCCTCACGGCTCTCGTCACGGATCTGGAAGCGCGGGGCATGCTGGATGATGTAACCATTGTTGCCTGGGGAGAATTTGGGCGTACGCCTCGGATTAATTCAAAAAATGGAGGCCGCGATCACTGGCCGCGTGTTGGACCCGCAATTCTGGCCGGCGGCGGTCTGCAGACGGGACAGGTCATCGGCAAAACCGACCGGACTGCCAGCGCTGTGATTCAGCGACCCGTACATTACAAAGACATCTTTGCCACGCTGTATCATAATCTGGGCATTGATCCGCATGCCGTCACAATTAACGATCCGCATGGGCGGCCGCAATATCTGCTCGATGCAGGCAAGCGTCTCACCGAACTCGCCTGAGTGACACGTTGACACTTCCCTCACAGCGGCAACTCGTACAACGCCAACTTGTTTCGGGCTTTTACTGCCGCTATGATCTTTGCCTGAGTGACTGATTCATTCTGCATGCTCATAAAACACAATCATCGCCGTTTCCTACAGGAGAGTTTCCGCCGTGAAGAAAAATACCGCGATCCGTTTCAGTTTCGTTCTGATTCTACTCTGCAGTTCAATGAATGCGCAAGCAGCCGACTTGCCGCAGTATAAGCCCCTCTTCAACGGCAAAGACCTGACAGGCTGGGTCAATGTGAATACGGATAAAGATACCTGGTACGCGAAAGACGGCATGCTGATCTGCACCGGACATCCCATTGGTGTGATGCGGACCGACAAACAGTACGAAAATTTTCTGTTGCACATC
>NZ_CALFPF010000702.1 GCF_937919775.1 uncultured Gimesia sp. | reverse complement strand
ATCAGTAGCAGAGACAGTTCCTAACAGAGTTCCAACTGCGGTGGCCTCTGAAAAAGTCCACCAGTACCCCATTTCCCCTCCATCAAAAATGGGAGCCTCTGACACGTCTTCTACATAGATTTCGCCCCAGGTCGATGTAACATTTCCATCACTGTCAGAAGCCTGAACTCCAAAAGAAACGAATTGACTGGTCTCATAGTCCAATGGCGAAATGAGTGTAATTTCCCCAGTCAAAGCATCAATACTCAAATTCGAACTTCCTGAAGTTAACTGATAAGTAACCTCATCGCCTTGAGGATCATTGGCAGTCACTGTTCCCAATACAGTTCCTACCGGAGTATCTTCAGCAACACTCCACCAGTAACCCATTTCATTTTCGCCAAAGCTGGGAGACTCATTCACATCAGTTACACTCAACTGCCCCCAGACTGTTGCTACATTTCCATCAGAATCGGTGGCACTGACTCCAAAAGAGGCAAACTGACTGGATTCATAATCGAGTGGAGCAATTAAGGTAACGTCTCCCGTCATTGAATCGATAGAAAAGATCGAACCACCGGAAGTCAACTGGTAGGTCACCTCATCCCCTTGTGGATCATTAGCGGACACGGTTCCAATCAAAGTCCCCAGAGAAGCGTCCTCCGGTAAGCTCCACCAGTACCCCATTTCCCCTTCAGAGAATACAGGAGCTTCGTTGACATCGGTGACAGAGATATCACCCCAACTGGTCGTCGAATTTCCGTCGGTATCTGTAGCCCGCACCCCGAACGAAGCATATTGACTGGTTTCATAATCCAATTCTGCGATCAGCGAAATTTCTCCCGTAGCAGCATCAATGGCAAAGTTCTCAGTTCCTGCTGTCAGTTCATAGCTGACAGCATCCCCCTGGGGATCATTAGCAGTTACTGTTCCCAATACAGTTCCCAAGGGAGTATCTTCAGCAACACTCCACCAGTAACCCATCTCCCCTTCTGTAAACACAGGAGATTCATTCACATCAGTGACAGAAATATCACCCCAGGTTGTTACTACATTTCCGGCTGAATCGGTCGCGCTGACTCCAAAAGAGGCATACTGACTGGTTTCGTAATCCAAGCCGACGATTAGAGTTATGGCTCCCGTAGCGTCGTCGATTGAAAATATACCTGCTCCAGAAGTCAGAGCGAAACTGATTGCATCTCCCTCGGGATCAACTGCAGAGACTGAACCGACAACAGTTCCAACGGCGGTATCCTCTGCGATATTCCACCAGTACCCCATTCCAGCATCATCAAACTGAGGCGGCTCATTTGTCCCACTCAGCATCTGACGCTGCTCAAGGTTTTGAACGGAGACATAATGCTCACTGGAAACCTTACGCCTTCGGTTCTTTGCCCGATTAAAACGACGATCAGAACGAGAATGAAATGGAGCACGAAGAGAGGATAACCAGTCCTTTAGAATCATAGCGGCCAGCCCATTGGAAATTAGAGAAACGTGAATGCCATGGAAACTAACAACACCGTTCGTAAACACACTGGTGTGTTTCGAATTGAAATTAGCCAATCATTCAGCGTGCCTGCTGACCGAATGTTCGATTTTCAAATCAAAATGAAGAGATTTAAAATTTGTAACTTAAGAATGTGTAACGAAATGAAATTTATTGAGAGCTTGGAAAGCAAGGAAAGCAATCAAACACAAAATAAAACTAACGATTCTTCTAATCTGGAATAAAATATCAAGTAAATTGAACTATTCAAATTAATTTAATTGGATCTCGTAGTTTTTTCAGAAATATTAATTCGAGCATTGTCGAAAGACTTCGCTTGCCTCATCCAGCCCCAGCTCCGATATTCGAGAAGCTGTTTTTAGCATTCCTGGCTGCATCCGCACAGAGTCCTTCTGTGAGTGCAATCTAAATAGTGGTTTCTAAAACTTCAGGCTTCCGTATCCATACATGAAATTCCTGCTGTAACCACGTCTGGTGGGCAGCGACAGGCCAACTCAAACAAAATTGTCGCAGGTACGTCTGACAAATATTTCTGTTTGAACTTGTAGTTTTCGCAGACGATCACTGCGACGTATTCACCTTATGAAAATTTCCCTTTGCCCGTTGGAAATAATCGCATCCTGGCACTGAGCAATGATGTGAATCGTGCCCTAACCTGTCACCAGTTTCGTTTGGAACTCACCTTCATTGATTGTGGGGCGTTCGGGGCGACCGTTGTATTCATAAACCAGTTTCATGCGGTCCAGCCCCAACAGGTGCAGGATCGATGCGTGCAAATCGTGAACGTGCATGCGATCCTCAATGGCGCGCAGGCCCAGTTCATCGGTGGTTCCGATAGTTTGACCGCCTTTGACTCCTCCGCCGGCCATCCACATGGTGAATCCGGTCGGATTGTGATCGCGGCCGTCTCCTTTTTCCGACATGGGTGTGCGTCCGAATTCTCCCCCCCACACAACGAGCGTATCATCCAGCAAGCCCCGTTGTTTCAAATCGTTGATCAACCCTGCCACCGGACGATCCATAGTTTTGCAGTGTTTGGAGTGATTCGATTCGATGCCAGTATGGGCATCCCACTTACTCCCGGCTCCGTGGTATAGCTGCACAAAGCGGACACCCCGCTCGACAAGTCGACGTGACATCAAACACAACCGACCGAAAGAAGAGGTTTCTTCCTGATCCATCCCGTAAAGCTTCTGGGTTGCTTCGGTCTCCTGGCTCAGATCGACGGCCTCGGGCGCTTCGGCCTGCATCCGAAATGCCAACTCATAACTGGCGATGCGTGCCTCCAGTTCGGTTTGCCTGGAATGCTGGTCAGTAAATTCCTGATTCAATGATTTCAGCAGTGATAATTTGGTGCGCTGGCGCTGGTCGGTAATTCCTTCCGGATTGTTCAGATTCGGAATCGGTTGTTTTCCTTCCCGCAGTTGAATTCCCTGATAAACCGCCGGCATGAATCCGGTTCCCCAGTTGCGCGGCCCATTCGTGACCTGCGAACGGTTGTCCTGCATCACGACGAAGGAGGGAAGATTGCTGTTTTCCGAGCCAAGGCCGT
>NZ_CALFPF010000701.1 GCF_937919775.1 uncultured Gimesia sp. | reverse complement strand
AGGCAGAGGCATATTCTTTGACCTGATAAATGCGACCAATTCTTCTGTCATCATCGATAACAACCAGATCGGCTTATTCGATGGCGATAGCTTTATCGAACAGGCCGTCGGATTCAACGCCATGACCAATGGACCGCTGATACTGGGTACCGGAGTGAATAACGTTGTGAATGTGACGACTGTCGGGAATAACAATACCTTCCTGCTGTTCAATCCCGGCGGAGGTACATTTAATGGCCAAATCAGCCTGAATAACTTCCTGCTTCCATAACTATAAATAATGTCTCGTTTTAAATAACACTCTTGTGTGTTTTGATCCAAATATTTCAAGGTTTTAATCGATGAGTCGCACATCCTGGAAAGTAATAATGATTACTCCATTCAGACTAAGTGCACTACTGGTGTTGCTGTACGCTACCGGATTAACGGTGGGCGAAAATAATATAGCAGCAGCCGACGATGGCACGATGGATTATGTCATGCAAGGTGACGAAGAACTGGTCGACGAGCAATATGGAGGCGATCCCGGAATCTTTTCGGGCGTCAATACGTATTCAAGATCACTTGTTCGTAAATTGCCCGTGGATCGCGGGTGGACCTATGATTCACCTATCGACAAATCGATTAAAAACGTGTTCCGCAGTACCAAACTGCGGTTGGAATATCTGCACTGGTCTATCGAAGGGCCTGATAATATTTTATTGAGTGCACCAATTCTGGGTAACTCTGACCCGACAGAACCATCAGCCGTTTTTGACCGTTCAACCGGAATCGCGCGAGGTAACGGTGTTGCCTTGAATTACATCGACCGTACCATGGATACCAACGGGATGCGGGGCGTGCTTGAGTTTGCATTGCCGGAAGGCAGCCTGGAGTGGAATGTCTGGGGTCTCTTTAAAAACGAATCAAACCGCCCGACAAATGATATTTTTGCCACACAGACCAATTCCATTCCTGCCGATGATCTGGTGGTTGTCACGAACTTTAATATCAACGGTGAGCTGGCATCCAATACCAACGTCTACGATACCAGCTACTCGGTCAACCTGAATACGGAAATGGTTGGTACGGGGGTCAACTATATTTTAGACCCCTATCTGCCCGGCGAAGGTTTCCGCATGCAACCGTTATTCGGTTTTCGTGTGATCAGTCTGCAGGAAGCGATGAATCAGGTTGGCGTCGATTCCGGTGGTGGGATTGGGACACCCCGTACGACGCAGATTTATTCTAAGGTTGAGAATCGTGTGTTCGGTCCCAGCATTGGTGCCCGCGCGGAATTCAAGCACAGTCGGTTTTCAATCGGGGCGGAGCCGAAATTTACATTCGGTTTCAATCGTAACACCAACCAGGTCGCCACCGAGCAGTTGTTCGAGGCCACTGATCCACGCATCGTTTCTGTCGAGAAGAACAACGAATTTTCACCGACGTTCCAGCTTACGCTCTATGCGAAAGTAAACGTGAATGAGCACTTTAAATGTTTCGTCGGCTATGATTACCTGTATATTGGTCAGATCTCACGCGCCTACGATATCATTGATTACAATGAAGACCGTGCCTCGACCAATCCCGCAACAGGCACCAAAGTGCGTCAGCAAAACTCTAAATTCTCGACCGACGGGATCACGGCCGGTATTGAATTAGTCTGGTAAGACCGCACACTCGCTAGGAAGTTCTGGTTACAGTGGCGCTGGTATGTCGCTGTTCAGGCTTTTTCAGCTGATAAGGCTGACTCTGAGCAAACTCCTGATAGATCCCCTCTGCCTGAGCGTGATTGATTTCCCCTGCGTGCGCCTGCAACAGGAAGCGAAATGTTATCGGCGACTTGCGAGTTGTTTCCAACGTGCCATGCATGCAGGGAGAGGCCCCCATCCAGCCATCTTCACGCACATGCCAGGAGACGGCATCACCTGATCCCGCAATCGGATTGGAAGGATGATAGAAATAGGTAATGCCTTCACTGACATCCGGGGCAACCGGTCCCGAATAATCCATCCATTCCGCCGGTTTCCCGAAGATCTCTTTCTCACCCACCTGTTTGCGGCTGTTTGTAATCTTGCCTGCTCCAAAAAAACTCGAAATCGATTTGGCAACACGGACTGCCAGAAAACCAAAATTCGTTTTCTGAAATTCCAGTGATTCTGCCGTCGGGAAAAACGTGGATTGCAGTTCTAAAAACAGCTCATCGTTCGCATTCGTTCTGATGGCGGAAATCGATTCCTGCCGCAACAGAGGCTGAGGGTCGTGGCCGTCAAACCATTCCAGTTCGACAGCCAGAATCGCTTCGTCTTCTCGTTCATCGATTGAGAGCCAGCGTTTCTGAATAATTTGGGCCCCCGTATTCTCGGCCCAGAAATTGATGCCCAGCACCTGATGATGGGCAAACCAGACCGACCGATGATGATCGTGGTTCGGAGCCCCAGGGTGTCCGATGCGCGTTAACGGAATGCCAGCCGGCCCGGTCAGAGGATAAAAAAACGGACGCGAGTATTTAGGATCGTAGTGCCAGCGGAGCCGTTCTTTGCCTTTCACGCGAAAAGAAAATTGAAAATCGGGAAGGGGAATGATTTCACATTGTGGAAAAAGTTGACTCACACGAGGATCCCCTGTTTTCAAAAAAGTGAAGGGCACGAATTTCGAAACACCACTTACTCCAGAATATGCGCTGCTGCATGCTGTGTAAAGTTAAGTATCAGGAAACGGAACTACGACATCGGCCAGACGATGGAGAGCAGAATCGTTGTCGCCAGACTGGTAAAGCCCAATACAACGAGTAACGGCGTCCAGGATTTTAACGCTTCTGTTTCGGTGAGACCGCTCATCTTGCAGAAAATCCAGAAGCCGCTGTCATTCATCCAGGAACCAATCAATGAGCCGGCACCGATTGCCGTTGCCAGATAAACCGGATCAAAGCCGAGCAGTTCGGTATTCACATTCATCGTCGCCAGCATGGCCGACGTGGTAATCATGGCGACGGTACTGGAACCCTGTGCGACTTTCAATAAGGCCGCGATTCCAAATCCCAGAAACAGAAAACTCATTCCGGTTGCACTCCCATCCGTGCTGCTGAACTGTGCCTGAATGGCGGGGCCGATTTGGGCGACCGTCAACATTTTTCCGAAAGCACCTCCTCCGGCTGTGATCAGAATAATCACACCGCCGCTCATCAGTGCATTTTCAACGGTGGCCCCTAATTTGAGCAGCGTCAATTTTCGCTGACGGAAGAGGATCACGAGTGCGATTGCCGTCGCTACCAGAAGTGCAAAGTTGGCATCTCCAATGATTGATGTGAACGGGCTGATTTTTTCCAGCAGACCTTGCGGGCCGACACCACTGGAAATCAGGGAACCGACCAGTGTGTTGGCCGTAATCATCAATACGGGTAATACGATCGGGCAGAGAGAAACAGTCAGTGAAGGGAGTTCATGTTCTTCCAGCGGATCGGGGTCTTTATGTTCGGCGACTTCCCGCATGGGAATATTCATTTTACGGTTGGCAAACATCGCAAACAAGATGCCCGCAAACGCAGCCGGCAGTGCAACCAGGATGCCGACAAAAATCATTTTTCCCAGGTCGACTCCCAGATTGTCGGCCATTGATAATGGACCGGGTGTGGGAGGAACCAGTGTGTGTGTGATCGCTCCCCCAGCGGCAATCGCCATGATATACATCAGATAATTTCGTTGCGTACTGCGATAGAGCGAACGTGCCAGGGGAATTAAGAGATAGAAGACCGTATCAAAAAAAACGGGAACCGCCAGCACGAAACCGCTGCCCATCAAAGCCAGTGATGCATTCTTTTCACCGAGCGCATTCAGAAACGTTCTGACAATCCGGTCTGCGGCTCCACTGTCCATCATACATTTGCCGATGATGGCAGCCAGCGCAATCACGATTCCGATACCGGAAACGGAATCACCGAATGCGATGGCAACGCGCTTGATGCGATTAATTCCGTCTGCAGACTCGGGACCCAGCAGGCTGACAACCATCGCTGCCGTGATCAACGCCAGAAATGCATTGA
Organism: uncultured Gimesia sp.; assembly: GCF_937919775.1. Lineage (GTDB taxonomy): Bacteria > Planctomycetota > Planctomycetia > Planctomycetales > Planctomycetaceae > Gimesia. The sequence continues at coordinate 7,961 of NZ_CALFPF010000701.1, read as the reverse complement.
TCTTCAGGAAGATGATCATGCCGATGACGACGGCGATACCGATGCCTAATATCACAAAAGGATAGTTTTCCAACATAAGCGCTTCTCCGGAAAAATCTTAGGTGAATCTCTCAAATGGGTATGAGCATTACATAGATTTGCCTGAGACGCAAGCGAGTGCCTGATAGAAAAATCCCCTTCTCCTATTATGAACGAGATTAAGTAATACTTGCTTTCACTGGAAGCATGCTTTTTGTAGGATGGAATGGTTTTGCGGTCCCTGTTTCTCCTGCTGCTAAGGAATTTCCGGCAATGCCTGTTTCTTTGACCTGTCCGAGAATCCATTTTCTGATTTTTCTCTGTTCGGTTTGCATGGGGGGAACTTCTGAACAATGTCTGTCTGCTGAAATCTCGATCGACGATGCGAAGCAGGCGATGAAAAAAGCCACTCACTTTTTTACGAGCGATGTATCGACCTCAGGCGGTTATCTCTGGAAGTACAGTCAGGACTTATCACAGCGTGAAGGAGAAGTGGGCGCTACTGATTCGACGGTCTGGGTGCAGCCTCCGGGGACTCCCACCGTCGGCGCAGCTTATTTGACCGCTTATCAGAAAACGGGTGAGCCGTATCTGCTGGAGGCGGCCAAAGGCGCGGCTGATGCATTGATCAAGGGGCAATTGAAATCGGGGGGCTGGTCTTATTCGATTGATTTTAAAAACCGGGCAGATTCCCAGTATCGAATTGAGGGGGGTGGCGCCAAGGCACGCAACATCACTACATTTGATGACAATACGTCGCAAGCCGCGCTACAGTTTTTAATTCTGCTCGATCAGGAACTCAAGTTTCAGAATCAATCCCTGCATGGCGCAGTCACGTATGCTTTGGATTCGTTTCTGAAAGCGCAATACCCGAATGGAGGTTGGCCTCAACGTTATTCGAGTTTTCCCGATCCGAAAGAGTTTCCCGTGCTGAAATCCAGTTATCCGGAAAGTTGGCCGCGCGAGTTTCCGAAACAGAAATATCAGAGTTATTACACGTTCAACGACCATGCCATCGAGGATCTGGTCGATCTGATGTTTCTGGCGCATCATGTTTACAAGGAACCCCGCTATCGCGAGGCGGCTTTGAAAGCGGGCGACTTTATCATCCTTGCACAAATGCCCGAACCACAACCCGCCTGGGCGCAGCAGTACAATCAAAAAATGCAACCTGCCTGGGCGCGAAAATTTGAACCTCCGTCTGTGACGGGCGGTGAGTCGCAGGGAATCATCAAGACGCTGATGCAGATTTATATTTATTCGGGAGAGAAAAAATATCTGGAGCCGATCCCGTCTGCGCTCGCTTATTTGAAGAAATCGGAACTGCCTGACGGAAAACTGGCCCGTTTTTATGAGTTGAAAACGAATCGCCCGTTGTACTTCACGAAACAGTATCAACTGACTTATGAGTCGGACGATTTACCTACGCACTATGGTTTCATTATTGATTCCAAAGTCGATTCTCTGGAAAGCCGTTATCGCAGTCTGCTCAAGGCATCTCCCGAAAAACTGGCTTCGATGCGATTTCCCACACGCCGCGTGCGTTTAACACCCTCATTAACGGCCAAAGCGAAATCGGCGATTGACGGGCTGAATGCGCAAGGTGCCTGGACGGTGCAAGGCGAAATCCGATCTGCGGATTTGAAGAATACGCCGATCATTGATACGCAGGTTTTTGTAAAGAATCTGGAAACACTGGCCGATTTCATCGCCGCGCAGCAACGTGACTGACGAGAATGGGATTACGCGTTTTCCGCAATCGCCTGCATGCGTTCGAGTCCCAACTTAGCGACAGCCAGCGGATCTTTCTGCCAGAGATCTTCACGGAACAGTTCGAGCGAGAGCCAGCTTTGATAACCGATCTGCTTCAAGAGCCGGCAGTAACGTGTCAGATCGAAATCTCCGTCACCGGGCAGCACGCGGTCCGGGTCCATCTGTTTTTCGCGGGGGATGCTGTTGACGGCGTCGTTAAAGTGCGAAATGGCAATCTGTGCCGGTTTGAGCTGGGCGATGGTTTCCATTGAGCCGCCGCCACGGAACACATGAAACGGATCCAATACGAGGGTCGCCTGCGGGTGTCCCGATTTCTCGACAATTTGCAACGCGTCTTCAATTCGTGTGACCGCTTCCACAAATCCCAGAAATTCAACAGCCGGTTTGGCGCCCGCTTCAATGCCTGCTTCCAAAAGTTCGCGGTAGCGCACAGCGCCGAGATCATAGTCCGGTTTTTCGCGATGCGGGCAGCAGATCACATATTCGGCTCCCAGTTTCGCCGCCAGCCGGATGCGTTGCAGACAAGCGTCGAACACAGCCGGATATTCTTCCGGCGTCGCAGACCACCAGTCACGCAGCATGATCATCGTGGGGATCGCCAGCCCTGATTCCTGAATGGCTGCGGAAATCCGTTCCAGTTCACCCCCCTGAGCCAGAAATGCTTCGACTTCGTCAAACCAGAGTTCGATGCCGCGATAGCCGGCTTCTGCCGTGATCCTGATTTTGTCAAGCAGAGGAGTTGTACGAATTGTACTGGCATTCAGGCTGTAGAGAAAAGAACTCATGGAGGTGGTCCCTCAGAGGAAAAAGGAGCAGAAACAGTCATAGATTCAGGCGTACTTTGACGTAAGAAGAACAACAGTGCGTTTTTTCGGTCAAATTTTCGTTCGCTGCAGCCAGTGAAAGACTGCCCGGCTCATTTTGCCTGAAATGACGCTGATGATCAACTCAGGCAGAGAAAGAAAAGGTTACTCGACTCTGCATCGTAAATTGGTCACAATAAGAGAACCGTTATTTTTCCGGATTCCCGATTCAAGCGCGATCAGAAAACCGCAGGTTCCATTTTAGAATTTGTTCCTCATGAGAGATTGTTGTTGCTATCGAATTTATTGCGGGATCGCGCTGGTCAGTTTACTGATCACCGGTTGCGGTTCGGGATCGCCTGCGCCGCAGGCACCGGTCGAATCTGAAATCGTCGTTTCAAGTGAATCCGCGATCTCTCAGGCTGCTTCTAAAAAAACTTCTCAGGCAGCATCAGCCAGTCCGGTTAATTCATCACCAAAACCGGGTGTCAATCACACTTCAAATCAGAATACTGCTGACGTGAAGACTTCGGCTGAGAAAATTCCGGAAGTCCTCTATCGCCCCAGCGATCAGAGACCGATTCACAATAATCAGCGCCTGGCTTTGTTGGGGATTCACTGTTATGAATCGCCGCGGTTAAAACTTTATACGGATATCGACCCTGAATTAGCGGCGACGCTCCCGGCAGTCATCGACCAGGCGTATCCGGCTCTGGGTGATTATTTTGGCCCCCTGCCTCCCGATCGTGAAGGGACAGAGTTTCAGGTGACCGGTTATATCATGCAGAACCGGGAGCTGTTCCAGAAAGCGGGTGTGATTCTTGAATCGTTACCGAAGATCATCAATGGCCGTCATCTGGGGGCACAATTCTGGATAGATGCGCAAAGCGAGAATTATTATCAGCGGCATTTGATGCTGCATGAATACACTCACTGCTACAGCATGATCATGGAAAACATAGGCGCGCCGGTCTGGTATCTGGAAGGCATTGCGGAATCGATGGCAACACACGCTATTGGCAAGGATGGCAAGATCCAGTTTAACGTCATGCCCCATAACAAAGATGACTTCGCCGGTTTAGGCAGGATCTCACTCATCAAAGAGGCTGTGCAGACAGCGCCGCCGAAATCGATGTTGGAAGTGATGCAGTTCGGACCTGCTGATTTTGTGAATAATAACGAAGCCTATGCCTGGTCATGGGCGCTGTGTCAGTTTTTTGACAAGCATCCTCACTATGCAAAACCGTTTCGTGAATTGCCACGCCACATGCAGGGGACACAGTTTTCTCATAAAATTCAACAGCTGATTGATGATGATTTTTCTGAAATTAACGATGCCTGGCTGTTATTCGCCCGGAATCTGCTGCCCGGTTATGATTTTGAACGTGCAACGATTGCCTTTGCCCCCGGCTTACCGATCGACCCGGATGCCTCTGCGACCGCGACGATCACCAGCGATCATGGCTGGCAGTCGAGCGGAATGCACGTCGATCAAGGCAGTACCTATGAGCTGCGCGCAGCAGGGACATTTACACTGGCTGAAAAACCGAAACCCTGGGAAAGTACCGCGAACGGGATCAGCTTCCGTTATTTTAAAGGGCAGCCTTTAGGGCGACTCACCATGATGATCCGACCGGAACCGGGAGCAAGTAACCCCGACCAACGTTCCATTCTGCAAGAGTATCCTCTGGGGGCAAACGCAACCTGGATGGCGACGGTTTCGGGAACGGTTTATTTCCGTCTGAATGATGCCTGGAATGAACTGGCGGACAATCAAGGGAGTGTGACGGTGACGGTGATTCAAAAGAAAAATGCCGATTCCGGACCGGCGTCAAAAACAGCAGATTGAATTGCGACCGGATCGGGAGCACGGTATGCTCGATCAAAGTGAAAGCGAGTACCGTTCATCAATAAAACTGATCACAGGAGCAGAGTCATGCCGGATTTATTTCATCGATTTATTGATGTTAAAGATCAGTTTTCGCGCAGAACATTTTTGAAGCAGGCGTCGGCCACTTTACTGGCAGGCAGCGTGGTTCAACCGCTTTTTTCGATCGCCGCTGATGCTCAACCTGCGACGTCGAAAACCGGAATCAAAAAAGCGGTCAAGTATCAGATGATTACGGAAAATGTGCCGGTCCTCGATAAATTTAAAATGCTGAAAGACGCGGGATTCGACGGAACAGAAATTCATTTTCGAACAAAAGTCGATCCGAAAGAAGTCCGGAAAGCCATTGATGCCACGGGAGTTCAAGTGCACGGCTTTCTGAACAGCAGCCGGGATGAACTGAAAGATTCGATTGATCAGGCGAAATATTATGGCGGGACGAGTGTGCTGGTCGTGGCAGGCGTCGTCAATGAGAAAAATCCGTACGATGTCGTTTATCAGCAGCAGCAGGCCAAGCTGCGGAAGCATCTGCCTTATGCGGAAAAGCAGGGAATCAAACTGCTGGTGGAAAATGTGTGGAATAATTTTCTGCTGAGTCCGCTGGAGATGGCGCGTTTCATTGATGAACTGGAAAGCCCGGCGGCGGGTGTGTACTTCGATGTCGGCAATGTCGTTCGCTTTGGCTGGCCCGATCAGTGGATTCGGATTCTGGGGCCCCGGATCGGGAAACTGGATATCAAAGAATACAGCCGCAAAAAACAGATGGATGAAGGGCTCTGGAAAGGCTTCCAGGTCGAAATTAATGAGGGAGACTGCGACTGGCAAGCGGTGTGTAAGGCGTTACAGGAGATTGGTTACACTCAAGGCTGGGCGACGGCGGAAGTCAAAGGAGGCGACCGTCAAAGATTACAGGATATTTCAGAACGCATGGATCGTGCTCTTGCTCTTGGCTGAAAGAGAGTTGATAATAAATAAAGATCATTAAGAAGTTTCTGTCTTCAAATGATCTCCCCCCTGACTCCTACCACTGGCGGACTCTGCAGAAAAAAGTTCGCTAAATCCAGAGATGAAACTTAATGCTTTATTCTGAATGAAAGGTTTTTCCCATGCCCAAATCTGCCGCCGATCAACAGCCGTCCCAGGGACGCCGCACATTTATGAAACAATCCCTGGCGTTGGCGACCAGCGGGCTTGTCATCAATCCTGCGTTAACCACAGGTGCTTTTGCCGCCAGTTCGGAATTGATCAAAGTCGGTCTGGTAGGATGTGGAGGCCGGGGAACCGGAGCCGCTGCTCAAACCTTGCGGGCCGATCCCAATGTGGAACTGGTGGCGATGGCGGATTCGTTTGGTGATCATCTCGAACAAAGCTATCAGAATCTGAAGAAAACCGACGTTCAGGACCGCGTGAAAGTCGACGCGGAACATAAGTTTGTCGGCTTTGATGCCTACCAGAAATTAATCGATTCCGGCGTGGATCTGGTTCTGCTGGCCACACCCCCGCATTTTCGCCCTCAGCAATTGAAGGCGTGTATCGATGCCGGCAAGCATGTCTTTTGTGAAAAACCGGTTGCCGTTGATGCGCCCGGAATTCGTTCGGTTTTGAAAACGACAGCGGAAGCGAAGAAGAAAAACCTGACGATTGTTTCCGGGCTCTGCTGGCGCTATGAACCCGGCATGCAGGAGATGGTCGACAAAATTCATAATGGCGGTATCGGCGATATTGTTTCTCTGCAGAGTATTCGTTTCCTGGGCGGCGTTGCCAAAATGGTCAAACGAAAACCGGAATGGTCCGACATGGAATACCAGATGCGCAACTGGTATTACTACACTTGGCTCTCCGGCGATTTTAACACCGAACAGTTCGTGCACGAACTGGATAAACAGTCGTGGGTCATGGGCGAGTACCCCGTTCGCTGCTACAGTACCGGCGGCCGTCAAACACGGACCGGGTCTGACTATGGCCAGATTTTTGATCACTTCAGCACCGTGTATGAGTATGCCAATGGAGCGAAGTTCCTGGCATCCACGCGACATCAACTGGGCTGCAGTTCCATGTTTGTTGATACCGTCGCGGGTACGGAAGGGACAGCGACATTGATGAAGTATCAAATCGAAGGCAAGAATCCCTGGAAGGGAGGCCGCCGCCGTGGCAACATGCATCAACTCGAACACGATGCCATGTACAAGGCATTGCGGAACGGCGAAATTATTAACAACGGCGAATACATGGCGAACAGTTCGATGATGGGAATCATCGCCCGCATGTCTGCTTATACGGGCAAGACGCTTACCTGGGAACAGGCCATGAATTCGCAAGAAGATCTCTCTCCCGAGAAATACGATATGGCAATGTCTCTGCCGGAACCCAAAGTGGCGACCCCCGGAGTGACCCCTTTCGTGTAAGCGGAGAATGAAATCGAAATCGATTAATCAATTGAACAACCGGTGTGTTTTCCGCATGCCGGTTGTTTTTTATTGGTCTATGGAACATGATTGACACCAGTTGATAATCAATCACCTTTATTTAAATCGGAGGAAGTGATGAAGTCGCTCATTGATTCGCTTTTGCTGTGGGGAGTTTTGATCGGCGTCTGTTTTGCTCAATGTGATTCACCTCTCCGAGCCGGTGAGAAATCAGCAGAGAAAAAACCGGCGGAGACCAGGCTGAGACTCTCGCGTGAAAATAACATGTTGTATATTCACGGCGCACATTTTCCCGGCGGAAAAATTCCCATCAATTATCTGGAAGCCTACTGTCGCGCGAATTCGACCGATGCCGACTGGGGGAAACATACCGTCGTCAAACATGAAACACAGACGCTTTCGCTGAATGAAGATCAGACCGTTCTCAAGCTGAAGTGTACTGTTGCGGATGGCATCACCGTACATCACACGATCACGGCAAAGTCCGATGAGGTCGATTTTCAACTGGTGGCTCACAACCCGACCAACCGACGTTCGGAAGTGCATTGGGCGCAACCTTGCATTCGCGTCGGCGATTTTACCGGTCTGGGACAGGCGACGACGGATGATAAATATGCTTACATCAAAAAATCGTTTGTCTTTCTGGATGGAAAACCGGCGCTGATGTCCACCCGGAACTGGGCCACGGAAGCACGCTACATTCCGGGCCAGGTCTGGTGTCCGCTGGATGTACCCCGCACCGATGTGAACCCCAGGCCTTTAAGCAAAGAAGTACCGAGTAACGGCTTGATCGGTTGTTATAGTGCTGATGACCGTTGGATTTTCGCGTCCGCATTTGAACCGTATCAGGAACTGTTTCAAGGCGTAATTCGCTGTCTGCACGCGGATTTTCGTCTCGGTGGTCTGCAGCCCGGCGAAACGAAAACGATCCGCGGCAAGATCTATATTGTTCCCGCAGATATGGATGCTCTTGTGAAACGCTACGAACACGATTTTCCCGAGCACGTCAAAAAGTAGTCGAGAGTTGCAAGTAAATCAGCACTGTCGGGCCAG
>NZ_CALFPF010000700.1 GCF_937919775.1 uncultured Gimesia sp. | reverse complement strand
CTTCTTTGGTGCTGGAAAAGCAGATGGCGACGCTACAATGCGCAATACCCTGGGGGGTAAAGGAGCTAACCTGGCAGAAATGATCAACATCGGGCTCCCCGTTCCCGCTGGTTTTACTCTGAACACAGAAGTTTGCAATTACTACAGCGACAACAACAGTCAATATCCGGACGGAGTCGAAGCGCAAGTTGAAGAAGCGCTGGCCAAAGTAGAAGAAGCGATGGGAGCCAAGTTCGGTTGCGACACCAACCCGCTGCTGGTTTCCTGCCGCTCCGGTGCTCGTGAATCAATGCCCGGTATGATGGATACCGTATTGAACATCGGCCTGAATGACACAACCGTGGAAGCGCTGGCAAAACAATCCGGCAACGAAGCCTTTGCCTGGGACAGTTACCGCCGCTTCGTGCAGATGTATGGCGACGTTGTGCTGGGCATGAAAGGATCAGATCATGATCCGTTCGAACATGCTCTGGAAGCCAAACGTGAAGCCGCCGGTGCGAAATATGATTCCGACCTGAGTGCAACACACCTCAAAGAACTGGTGGCTGAATTCAAGGCCCTCATCAAAAAAGAGACCGGCATCGAGTTCCCCACCGATCCCAAAGAACAAATCTGGGGCGCTATCGGAGCCGTCTTCAGTAGCTGGACCAATGACCGCGCCTACGTTTACCGTCGCGATTACGGAATTCCACACAGCTGGGGTACTGCCTGCAACGTTCAGGCAATGGTTTACGGCAACCTGGGTGACGACTGTGCAACAGGCGTAGGCCTGACTCGTAACTGCTCCAGCGGCGAACCCGGATTCTGTGGCGACTACCTGATCAATGCTCAGGGAGAAGACGTGGTTGCCGGTATCCGGGCACCCAAGCTGATTGAAACAACATTGAGCACTGACCTGCCCGAAGGTTACAGACAGCTCGAAGAAATCGGCCAGAAACTGGAACAACACTACAAAGACGTCCAGGACATCGAATTCACGATTCAACGTGGAAAAGTCTGGATGCTGCAGACGCGAAATGCAAAACGAACCGGCTTTGCTGCCGTCCGGATTGCCGTCGATATGGTCAACGAAGGTCTGGTCAGCAAGGAACAGGCGATTACAAAACGCCGGATTCCTGCCGACGACTTGAACCAGCTGTTGCAGCCGATTTTTGACCCTGCAGAAAAAGCGAAAGCAGCCAAAGCAGGCAATCTGTTAACCAAAGGTATCAACGCCGGTCCGGGTGCAGCCTGTGGCCATATCTGTTTCAGTGCGGAAGAAGCAGAAGCAATCTACAATAAAGACAATTCGGCACAACTGGTACTGGTACGTCGCGAAACCAGCCCGGAAGACTTGCGTGGTATGCGTGTCTCCAAAGGGATTCTGACCGCTTTGGGTGGTGCCAGTTCTCACGCTGCTCTCGTCAGCCGCCAGATGGGCAAAGCCTGTATTGTCGGTGCCTCAGAACTGCAAATCGATTCGACAGCCGGAACGATTAAAGCCGGAGACAAGGTGCTCAAAAGTGGTGACTGGATCAGCATCGACGGTTTCACCGGAGAAGTTTTCGCCGGTAAAGTCGAAACAAAACCCAGTGAAATTGTGGAAGTTCTGATTTCAAAAACAATGAAGCCGGAAGACTCGGAAACATACCAGCGATATCAACAGTTGATGAGCTGGGTTGATGAAATCCGCAAATTGAAAGTCCGTACCAATGCCGACCAGCCCGATCAGGCTGCTGAAGCGATCTCCTTTGGTGCAGAAGGAATCGGCTTGTGCCGAACCGAGCATATGTTCTTCCATCACCTGGCCGAAATTCGCGAAATGATTGCCGCCGGCGATGTCGTTTCACGAACCAAAGCAGTCAACAAACTGCTGCCGTTCCAACGGGAAGACTTTGCCGGAATCTTCAAGGCCATGAACGGTCTGCCGGTCACCATTCGCCTGCTGGACCCGCCTTTGCACGAGTTCCTTTCAGACCGCCATCTGGAAGAAAACCCCACGCTGGGAGAAGAACTGGCCAATGAACTGGGTGTCTCAATCGAGTTCATTCGTCGGCGTGTTGAAGAACTGCATGAACTGAACCCGATGCTCGGTCACCGTGGTTGCCGTCTGGGGATCGTTTATCCGGAAATTACCGCCATGCAGGCACGAGCCATCATGGAAGCAGCCTGCGACGTTCAAAGCGCCGGTATCGACGTCTTTCCTGAAATCATGGTTCCCCTTGCCGGATTCAAAACCGAATTTGATAACCAGGCCGCCATCATTCGTCAGGAAGCGGAAAAAGTGCTTGCTGAAAAAGGGGTCAAAGTCAATTACCTCGTCGGAACGATGGTCGAACTTCCCCGTGCTGCGATCTGTGCAGATCAGATTGCTGAGACGGCTGAATTCTTCAGCTTTGGTACAAACGACTTGACGCAAACGACACTTGGTATGAGCCGTGACGACTATGGTACGTTCATCGGCCATTACCGTGAAAACGATATTATCCCTTCCGATCCTTTCCAGACCATTGATCAGGATGGTGTGGGACGTCTCATGCAGACAGGTGTCGAGCGAGGCCGATCCACCCGCGCCGGTCTGAAAATCGGAATTTGTGGTGAACATGGTGGTGATCCTGCCAGTGTGATTTTCTGCCACGAACTGGGGCTCGACTATGTGAGCTGCTCCCCCTTCCGAGTGCCAATCGCTCGACTGGCGGCTGCTCAAGCGGTCCTGGATGAAAAAGCTTAAGGCTATTTATAGTCTGGATTTACAAACAGGGGGAGATTCATCGGAGTCTCTCCCTGTGTTCTCTTTTTAATTTTCAAACTGTGTTCTTTAAGCCGATTACGTGATTAATCAGCGAGTTTTCTGAATTTAACCAAAAATCCTCTTCCCCCGAAGACGATACAACGATAAGATTCTACGCTCACACCTTACGCTCAGATTGTCTACTTGCGAAATGTTCTCGATGTTAGTGATCCCTTGTTTTTTTGACCTGCTGGATCAGCCATCACAACAGTAGTGTGATGCGATTTTGCGGGGCCTACCCCCCTGTAAAAAACTTGAGTGTTTCTTCTCACAACAAGTTCCGTTAAGAATTGAGCTCTTTAACAAGGTCGGTATGTTGCCGTCCGTTTTGTACCTATAACGTGTTATTCTAAGTAAACGTGTATCAAAGCCATGAAAAATCTGGACAAGTATCGAAACATTGGAATCTCGGCTCACATTGACTCTGGTAAAACAACACTCACCGAACGAGTTTTGTATTACTCAGGACGAATTCACAAAGTACGTGAAGTTCGGGGCGGCGATGGTGGCGCTACAATGGACAGCATGGAGCTTGAACGCGAACGAGGGATCACGATTGCCTCGGCTGCGACTCAGGTCCAGTGGAAAGATACAACGATCAACATTATCGATACACCGGGGCACGTTGACTTCACTGTCGAAGTAGAACGCAGTCTGCGCGTGCTGGATGGTGCAGTGCTCGTGCTCTGCTCTGTGGGTGGTGTTCAAAGCCAGTCATTGACCGTTGACCGCCAGATGAAACGTTACGGCGTTCCCCGAATTGCATTCATCAATAAAATGGACCGAACCGGTGCAGACTCTGCCAGCGTGATTAAGCAGATCGCAAATAAACTGCATGTTGTTCCGTTGCCGCTGCAGATCCCGCTGGGTGAAGGTGCTCAATTCCAGGGCGTTGTTGATCTGGTCACGATGCAGGCCATCACTTACACCGGCGATCAAGGCGAAACAGAAGTATTCGGCGCGATTCCCGCAGAGTTTCAAGATGCTGCTGAAGAAGCCCGCACTGCGATGCTGGAAACGCTTTCCATGTTCAGTGACGATCTGATGGTTGCTCTGCTGGAAGAAGCAGACATTCCCCATGAAGACATCTACAAAGTCATTCGCCAAGCTACGCTTTCGCATGAAATTACTCCTGTCATGATGGGAACCGCTTTCAAGAACAAAGGGGTACAGACTCTGCTCGACGCTGTCGTGCGGTTCCTGCCCAGCCCGCTTGACCGTGAGATCACTGCCATCGATCTGGACGCACAGCTGAAAGCAATCAAAGAAGGCCAGGAAGATACAAACAGTGAATTATTCCGAACCAAACTGTCACACTCTTCCGATAAACCTCTGGTATCGATGGCATTCAAAATTGTCGATGAAACATTCGGCCAATTAACTTATATGCGTATCTATCAGGGTAAAATCGAAAAAGGCAAGAGCTATATCAACACCCGAACCGGGAACTCCACCCGCTTCGGCCGATTGGTGCGTATGCACGCCGACAGTCGCGAAGACGTGGATTGCGGCGAAGCCGGTGACATTATTGCCGCCGTCGGGATGGAATGTGCCTCAGGGGATACCTTCTGTACCAGTGACGTCAACTTTGCTCTGGAAAGTATCTTTGTTCCTGAACCAGTGATTCGCCTTTCGATCGAGCCGCTCGACCGGGATGGGGCAGACCGACTGGCCAAAGCGATTCAGCGTTTCAACCGCGAAGATCCTACCTTCCACGTGATGACCGACGAAGAAACCAATCAGACGATCATCGCCGGCATGGGTCAGCTGCACCTCGATGTTTACATCGAACGCATCAAACGTGAATACAAAGTGGAATGTATCGTTGGAGAGCCACGCGTTGCTTATCGCGAAACTCCTACGATTCCCGTTGAATACAATCACAAGCACAAAAAGCAGACTGGTGGTTCCGGTCAATACGCTCACGTGGTTGGGAAAATTGAACCGATGGCTGTTGAGAACAATGGCGATGCCTACAAATTTGTCAACGCGGTTACCCAGGGTCGTATTCCCAAAGAATACATCCCTGCTGTCGACAAAGGTTTCAAACGGGCGCTGGTCAAAGGACCGCTTTGCGAATGTGAAGTCGTTGGTGTTTCCGCCACACTTTCCGATGGTAGCTACCATGATGTTGACTCTTCGGAAATGGCCTTCAACGTCGCCGGTTTCAACTGTATGCGAGATGCACTCAAGAAATCCAACATGGCTCTGCTGGAGCCGATCATGAAACTGGAAGTCGAAGTTCCTGAAGAATATCAGGGACCCGTTTCCGGCCATATCGCACAGAAGCGGGGTGTGATCAATACTTCGGAAACCCGACTGGGAACCAGTATTTTCATCGCAGAAGTACCACTGGCAAACATGTTTGACTATGCCAATGAACTACGCTCGATGACACAGGGTAAAGGGGGATTCAGCATGGAATTCGCCCGTTATGCCCAGGTGCCCAGAAATATTCAGGAAGAAGTTGTGGCACGCCGCCTGAAAGAAAAAGAAGAACGAATGGCAACTGCCTAGTTCTAAAAAAAACGAAAAGCCCCGTTTTACGAAACGGGGCTTTTTTGTTGCGCTAATTCTGCTTCTGCCTGGAGAATCGGCTCCATCAGCTGGCGAATCTCTGCTTCCTGTTCCGAAGTCAGAGTCCGCTGCGGTGGGCGTGGCGGGCCGAAGTCTGCCCCCGTCAAAGTAATCGCGTACTTCAGCATGCTGATATTAAAGCTGTCCCCTGCTCTGGCCCGGTAGTCTTCAATCGGCAGAATCAAATGTTGAATGCGCATCCCTTCCGCATAGTCACCCGACGCGAAAGCCGCATGCATTGCCAGAGACAAATGCGGGCAAACATTTCCTGCCCCACTGGTAAATCCTCCGGAACCGGCCAGCATATAGAAAGGTGCAAATCGCTCTGCCGAACCGCAAATCCATTCCAGGCCGAGGTTATCGGCGCTGACAGTCGTACGGAACTGGTGCATCTGATTCACCGAATACTTCACTCCGACAGATCGCTTATCGGCGGCTAATTTCAACAGCAGCGCATCGCTGGGAATCTCTGCTTTTTTGTAATACAAAGTCGGGCAATTGGCGGCATCCATCACACTGAGATAATACTCTTCCGCACCACGATCACTCATATAAGGGTGCGCAAACGGCATAAACATGATCCCTGTGGCGCCGGCTTTGATCGAATCAACGGCGGTCTGACGGGCAACCCCCACCTGATAGCCGATCGGTGCAAAAATGAGCGCCTCCGGGCCGGTTGACTGACGGGTAATTCTCACCAGCTCGACAATTTCCTCGGGCAGCAGGCTGTGAAATTCACTCGTGCCGGCTCCGGGCAGAAATACGCGCATCCCTGCTTCGTATAATTTGGCTGTGTGAGCTGCCTGAGCATCCAGATTGAGTTGATCGTTGCGATCAAAAGCAGTCAGAGGCACAATATGCACGGTTCGCAGTTGTTGACGGTCTAGCTGGAGGCTCATAAAACGATTCCTGTTACCTGGGCAGATCAATGTGCCAGAGACTTCATTTCCCTGGATCCATCCTGCAAAATTGAAACTCCAAACGGAACTTCAGCAGAATCCTTAACATTCTTTACATACTGTTGTACGCCGAAATCTCTCGACCATCAATCAAAC
>NZ_CALFPF010000699.1 GCF_937919775.1 uncultured Gimesia sp. | reverse complement strand
TACCTGTAAAACAGGTCCAACAGTGCTCGTATCCAAGATACTAGGAACCTTAAATTTAAGGTTCCTGACACCTTTTTAACCCGTCCCGCGCTCGTCCCTCCCTCTTCGAAACCAGCGCCTCAGCTTCACACCTGAACTTCCCGCACTGCCTGCTGAATAAATTCATCTTGACCACATCACGCACTTCAGGATGCTTCGTTGTGATGTGTGTCGCGCGCGAGAACACTACTGGTTCAGGTGAAGAAGTGAAACCAATCTCAAACTCACATCACAAAAACCGCTCGTTTCAGAGCGATTTCCAAAAATGAAACGCTTCATTTTTATGCGGGCCAACACACATCCGCGCATTCCCAATATCGTCCAACCTACTCCCCACACCTTCAGACACTCACTCAACCACAGCCTGCACCATATCAATATTCCCTTCCTCTTGACTTCCTCACGCCTCTGAAGAAGATTTTCACCAACGAGACGAACCTCACCAACACAAAATAGAAAGCCAAAACTTTCTTCTACCAAGGTCCACCCGGATACACATTCAGGCCGAACGCAGCAAACAGGAAACCGATAGATCGACTCACAAAAACAGAGCATGAATTCAACCTCAAAAAATGTAGGGGCGGCACCCATGTGTCCGCCCGCCGGGCGACCAGCGATCCCAATTCACTGGTGAAACGGAACCAGAATCAGCTCGCCCCCTGAGCGGCTCAGCGCCAGCCGCCGTTTCGAACTGCAGTGAGAAATTCCCCCAGCGACAAATCAATCCTACCCGATATCACCAGCGGCCCCTCAGATGAACAATCCGCACCAATGGCTAAATGGAACAGCGAATAATTGACAGGAAACCGGATCGCCCCGAATCGAATTCAGGATTGGCGCAGTCGACAGGTAACAGCCAGAGCAGAGATTTGATGAAGCAGAAAACTTCACTCGACAAAAACAGGAGACGATCGTGCGCTCATACTGCCACTTCCTGCTCGCTACGCTCGGCTTGTCCGACTGTGCTGGTCGAATGCAGCGAAACCATTCCAACCGTGTGGCCGTCTGTCGTGATCAGATCGCAACACCACCAGATAATTCAAAATGCGTGCTTACCCTGAGCGGCTCGGCGCGAGCTGCCGTTTCGAACGGTAGAGTGCCAATCATACTCAAACCCACGGCAGTGCCATTCGTCATTGACACCTGTTTTCAGCAACAATCTTCATGCGCCGAGTTTATTCGCCCTACAGAATTCATCAGCAAACGTGGCAAATGAAACCAAATCGTGATTGTCTATATTGTCTACTAGACCCTTGACAGTCACAGGCGATACAAACCGTGTCTTTCGAAGCCACAGACTGTCGTCAACAATGTCTGATTCAAACATCGAGGCAATCGCCATAGCTGCGACAGCAACCAAAGCAAAAGTTGGGAGTGAACGATTTAAATTGGCAGACAAAGTACACCACAATCCATCCTCTGCATGAGCACCAGAAGTGAATTCGTAAAACTCCATCGAGACTATTGCTTCTTTATGCCGGATCGTCATATCCATTAATCCTGCGTTTGGGTCGTATTCGAAACAGAGTAAATTTGCTTCGTCTTCTCTGAAGAGAGAACGGAATACATCGGTTATACCACGTTCGACCTCTTGGCAATTTGTTGGCCGAGGAATTCGTACTTCAAGTTCGGTAGCCATTATTTGTTCCTAATGAAACGATACTCAACCATCCATCGTGAGTACCCACATTTTTGAAATAGTTCCTTGCGTAGTGATATGTACAGAAAAAAGGTAATCACCCCAGGCAATAAAAAGTTTCTGCATTATCGTGAAACAGTTTTCGCTGAAACGTTTCTGGCCGATCCTGCACGATCCACTTGAGCGAGTTGAGCCAGGACTCGAACGACGACTTCAGCGTGCAGACGGGCCAGTCGCCGCCGAAGAACACGCGATCTTCGCCGAATGTGTCCAGACAGAAATTGATATTCTGTTTTAGATCTTCGGGCCGCCAGCCCCCTTTTGTTGCCGTCGCGATAATGCCGGAAATCTTGCACATCACCTGCGGGCGTTCGGCCATCTGTTGCATGCCGGTCTCCCAGGCAGGACGATCCGCCTGCTGATCTGGCTGCACACTCAGATTGCCGCAATGATCAATGATAAATCGAGTGTCCGGGCACGCGTCAACCAGTTCGACCGCGTCCTGAATTTCACCGGGGCGCATACATAAGTCAAAACTCAAACCCAGCTCGCCCAGCAGTTTGATGTTTTGTTTAAACTGCGGCTGCAGACACATGCCCGGCGGACGATCCGGATCGTGCAGCACCGTCCTGACCCCCTTCACAAACGGGTTGCCTGCGAATTCTTCGAGATACCGCCCAAAGCGCGCCTCGCCCGGCCTGCCGCCAATCACAGCCCCTGACATCGGATTATCTACCTGACTGCATAATTCAAGCACATACCGGGCCTCCTGTTGCTGCAGGTCCGGGTGAACATTAACTTCCATGTAAACGGTCTGTTCTACCTGGCAATTCTGCGTAGCCTCGAGATAATCAGACATCACAAAACTGCGACGCAGAGGATCAACGCCCGGCGATTCGAGCCACGGCAAGTCAAATAGATCCAAATCCCACAGATGCTGGTGGGTATCAATCACGGGTATTTGAGTCATGGCTGTTCTTCCCTCTAAAAAAGAATATATCTGTTGTTTTTACACGGTAAAGAGACTCATTGCAAATGAGATTTCGCCTCTGTTTACGCTGGTATTGAACCGTTCAATCGGTTAGAAGTGAGCTTTACCCGACGAGCGTTCTCGATGAAATCATAACTCGATGCAACCTTCCCTAATCCAACAAAACCCCAGGTCAGAATACGAACAACGGCTTCAAAGCCGGTCGAACAACGTACGAGCACTGCGAAAACAAAGCGATCAGTTTTCGAGCCTGAGAGGCGTGGCTTTTCTGTCCGCCGTAGCGTTGTTGATGGGGTCTACGATCTGGGGACTTTTCAGCCTGCAGTGGATCTGGATTCCGATTCTGGCGTTTGTATCGCTGGTCATTTTGCACGCACGCTGCGTACGCCGCCTGAAGCAGGCCCGACAGGCAGAAGCCTATTACCGGACCTCACTCGACCGCCTGAACGATCAATGGATCGATGTGCGTCCAACGGGAGAAGACTATTTTGACCCGCAGCACATGTACGCCGGCGACCTGGATCTGCTGGGACGCGGTTCCCTGTTTCAACTCATTTGCAGCGCCCGCACAAAACTGGGCGAAGAAACGTTAGCACGCTGGCTGCTTTCCCCCGCTTCCACAGCGGAAATCAAACAGCGGCAACAGTCGGTTGAGGAACTTCGCCATGAGCTGGATTTTCGCGAAGAACTGGAACTGCTGGAAGCAGAATCCCACAGCGATATTGAGCAGACCCATCTGGCTGAATGGGTTCAGCAGCCACTGACAACGATTCCGTCCCCGCTGAAATGGGCCTCCATGATTACCGGCGTTTTCGCCGCTTTGTCCGTCATCAGCTGGCTGCTGTCATACAGCGGCATTGCCCCCATTTGTGTGGCCATCATCATTCAAATCTGTCTGTTATTTTTTATCGGCCCCCGAATCCACGAATTACTCAACCAGACCGACGAAGTTCGCAACGGACTGTCAGTACTCTCCGATGTATTGTATTTAATTGAACAAAGACAGTTTGAAACGCCCCACTTAAAAGCCATTGTATCCGCTTTAAAAACGGACGGCATCCCCCCCTCGCGAAGCATCGCCCAGCTACGACGGCAAATCCAGGGACTCAACAACTGTTTTCGCAATCAGTTCTCCGCGCCGCTGTCCACCTTACTCGGCATCCCCTTTCATTATGTTTACGCCATCCAGCGCTGGCTCGTGCATGTAGGCCCACACTGTCCCGAATGGCTCTCTGCCGTCGGAGAGTTCGAGGCGTTGTGCTCACTGGCCGGGTATGCCTACGAGCATCCCCACGATCCGTTTCCCGATGTCGTTGACCCCGAAGCGGGCCCCCGACTCGAAGGGACCGATTTAGGACACCCGCTCATCCCTCTGAATCAGGTGGTCCGCAATGATGTCACGTTGAACATGGAAAACCGGCTGCTCATGATCAGCGGCTCTAATATGTCGGGCAAAAGTACGTTGATGCGAACCGTCGGCACGAACTTTGTACTCGCGATGACGGGTGCCCCCGTACGGGCCACGCGTTTGACGGTTTCGCCGATGCAGGCCGGTACAGCCATGCGGGTTCAGGATTCGCTGCAACAGGGAGCCTCACTGTTTTATCAGTCGGTAGCCCGACTTTCCGCGGTCGTCCATCTGGCAGATGCTCCACTCCCGGTTTTGTTTCTACTCGATGAAATTCTGCAGGGGACCAATTCCCATGACCGTCGCATTGGCGCACAGAGTGTGATCGAAACCCTGCTTGAGCGGGGCAGCATTGGAATTGTCACAACGCACGATCTTGCCTTAACAGAAATTACGGCTCAGTTTGGCGAACAGGCAAAGAATGTGCACTTCGAAGACCAGCTGGTCGACGGCAAAATGACGTTTGATTACCGGATGCAACCAGGTATCGTCGAGCACAGCAATGCTTTGGAACTGATGAAGATGATGGGAATTGTGCTGAAAACCGAAACTGATCAGAAACAGGCGTGAGGTCGGTCGATTTCCTGTTTTCCGGAGTCATCGTTTTCAGCTTACCAGAGACATGGCAACCTGGAAGTAGATGATCAGGCCCAGGATATCAACCAGCGCCGTAATGAAGGGATTGGACATCAAAGCCGGGTCCATGCCTAACCGGCGGAATCCCATCGGCAACATCCCCCCCGCTGAGATGCCGATTAAGACGACTAAAAAGACAGCGA
This sequence comes from uncultured Gimesia sp., assembly GCF_937919775.1. Taxonomy (GTDB): domain Bacteria; phylum Planctomycetota; class Planctomycetia; order Planctomycetales; family Planctomycetaceae; genus Gimesia. The sequence goes on along the minus strand of NZ_CALFPF010000699.1, from coordinate 1,542 downwards.
CGCCCACTACGGTTGCCTGCATCAGTTCAGCGGTAAAAGCCCAGGCGACAACAAAGCTGATCGAAGACAGGACGCTTCCCAGCATCAACCCCAGTTGTATCTCTTTGCGCAGCAGCGCCGTCAAATCACCCTTTTGGATATTCGACTCCAGCGCCATCGCCCGGATGATCAATGTCGCGGACTGAGAACCGGCATTACCACCACTGGCAAGAATCAGCGGTATAAACAAAACCAGCCATTCAAACTTGTCCGAAACCGCTTCATAATGCTCCAGAACTTTCGCTGCCAGAAACGAGGGGACCAGCAGAAATATCAGCCAGCCTACCCGTTTACGAACAACGGTCATCAGTGACGTGGAAAGATAGCTGTCTTCCAATGGTTCGACCGCCGCCAGACGATACGTATCTTCGGTCGCTTCTTCCTGCATAATATCGATGGCATCGTCGTGCGTCACAATACCGACTAACTGATTTTGACGATCGACGACAGGAATCGCGATAAAGTCATACTTTGCCATCTGCTGTGCGACATATTCCTGGTCATCGTCCACGCGCACGGAAATGACATCGCGATTAATCAATTCCGAGAGTGGTCGTGCAGGACGGGCGAAGATCAATTCGCGCAAAGAGACAATGCCCTGCAGCCGGCGCCCGTCATCGACAACATAAATATAGGAGATAATTTCACTGTCCGGTGCCTGATGTCTCAATTTCTCCAAAGCCTGCGCCACCGAGATATTTTCCGGGAGGGAGGCGTACTCGGTGGTCATGATGGCGCCGGCACTATCTTCCGGGTAGGACAGCAGCTTACGGATATCACGCCGCTCAGCCTGTGCCATCAGAGGCAGTAGTTCTTCGACGTGTTCATCATCCATTCGCGATAATAAGTCAACCCGGTCATCGGGAGCCATCTCTTCTATCAGTTTTGACAGTGGTCCGCGGTCGATAATCCCCACCATGGCAATCTGCTGTGGCAAGGGCAGAAACTGAAAAATCTCAGCCTGCCTCTCAGAGCCACTGCAGGAAAGCACACCCCAGATTTCCTGGCTGTCAAGTTCTGACAGAACTTCTGCTGTGACCGCAGGATAGAGGGCTTCGCAAAACTCCTTGATGCCTGCGGTATCATTTTCAGCCAGCAGCACCCGAAGTTCTGGTAGCAACAATCGCCCATACATTGTTGATGCCCCTTTCACTTAAAGATATCGTTATATCAACAAACTTGTGTTGGACGTCTTACCTGCGACGTATTACCTGCCGAAACAGAGAGAAACCGGTTACCAGTGCAAATGAACCGGTAAATTGCCATAAAAAAACACCCTCACTGGAATACGTCGCCAGTCAGGGTGTCGATGACTTCATGCAGACAATACAAATGCGTGTTGTCTGAAAATAACTATACGCAGATCATCGCTTGGAGAACTGAAAACTCTTGCGTGCTTTCTTGAAACCAAACTTCTTACGTTCGACCATGCGGCTGTCACGTGTCAGGAATCGTCCTGCACTCAGCGTTTCATGGAACTGGTTATTATATGCTTCCAGAGCA
>NZ_CALFPF010000698.1 GCF_937919775.1 uncultured Gimesia sp. | reverse complement strand
AGACCACTTCCAGGTGGTATTGTTCTTCACCCACTTCCAGAATATGCCCGCCGTTCGGCCCGTGCGCATGTTCGTGATCGTGAGAATGTTCTGCTTCAGCGGATGCTTCTGAATCTTTAGCATCAAATTTACGAGTGTCCTCTTTCGATGAACATCCCACAAATAATGCCAGCCCGAGACCACAAACCGCCACCTGAAACGTTTGAGAGAAACGCATTTTTCATTCCTTATCTAAGCGTAGAAATTTTTGATTTTCTGTGAAATCAATTTGCCCCCGCAGTCACTCGCTGCAATCGGCAAATCATAGCAGGATCGAACATAAAAAGAAGTATTTCGCAATAGATTTGTAAAAGCTTATTGAATCCCTTCCTCCTGAGCCAGCGAGGTATCGGGTTCATCATCCTGGATGTAAGTTTTTCCTTTATAATGCTGCGCCACAAAGATAAACAGAATCGCAGCCACAAACATCAGCCCGGAGAAAAACCAGAAATAGGAGGCTCCTTCCAGTCGCGACGTCTTTTCATCAATCATGATCATTTTATTCACGCCTGCTGTCAGCAGGTTCCCCACCGTCACGGACAGAAAATAGAGAGACATAATAAATGACTTCATCGATTTAGGAGCCTGCGTATACGAAAATTCGAGGCAGGTGATGGAAATCATGACTTCGCCCGCAGTCATCACCAGATACGGAACCGCCTGCCAGAGAATATGGGGTGGATTTTGGGGAGCACGATCAATCCCAATCTGGATCAAGGCGACGATGGCAAATGAGGCAGCCGTCAAAAAGAACCCTATCGAAATCTTACGCAAGGGAGTCAATGGAAAAACTTTGTCAATCAACGGATAAACCACATAAGTAAATGTCGGTATCAGTATTAAGATAAAAAAGGGATTGAATGCCTGAATCTGAGCAGCTCCCAGTTGAAATTCCCCCAGCGGTGTTGTCACAAGGGTATTCATCTGCAGTCCCTGCAGCACCCAGGACGAACCGGTCTGATCGAATAACGCCCAGAACACAGGTAGAAACACATAATACAGCACAGAGAGATTCAGTAACGCCTGTAGCCCTTCTTTACCAAACGTATCTGTGCGAAATTTTTTCCAGCCCGAAGCAGGAATATGCACGAACTGGTTTCGTCCCATCCAGAACAGGATCGTGGCCAGCAGCATGAGAATCCCGGGCAGTCCAAATGCATAGTGCGGTCCATATTTTTCCAGAATCACTGGTATCAGAAGTGACGAAACAAATGCTCCCAGATTAATGGCCAGATAAAACCAGCCAAACACTCTACTCAACAGATGCTTGTTCTGACTCCCAAACTGGTCTCCCACGTGGGCTGAAACGCAAGGTTTAATGCCTCCCGCCCCCAGCGCGATGAGAATCAGTCCGATAAAGAGCCCCACGCGTGTATCATCAATGGCTAATGCCAGATGCCCGAAACAATACACGATAGAAAGTACGAGTATCGTTTTATACTTGCCCCAGAGTACATCAGAGAGCAGAGATCCCAGCAGCGGGAAAAAATAAGCCGTCGCGACAAACAAATGAAACACGGCAGCGGCGTCATGATCTGACATATAGTCCGCTTCACCCCTGGAGTTCAACATGTATTTCGTCATGAAAACCACCAGGATGCCTCGCATCCCGTAAAAGCTGAACCGCTCTGCCGTTTCGTTACCCACAATATAAGGAATGCCGGAGGGCATTCTGGTACTCGGTACGGGGGCCGTCTTATATTTCGCCTGTGCCATCAAACTTTGATATCCTTCCTCAAAGGGTCCGCGTCAAACAGAATTCAGTCGCGCAACTGCCAGTCCGTTTCGATCCGTTGTACCTGCACCCCGTCTTTGGAAGGGGTAAATTGATAGATGCAATCCGCATAACGTTCAAACATTGCCGGATCATGGTGGCTGATCATGATAATTTGAAAACCGAGTGCCTGCCCGGCTTCGTGAATGATTTTCACCAGGCGCGGCACTAAATCGGGCCGCAGCCAGCAATCCTGTTCATCCAGCACGAGGACCCGCCTGTGTTCCGACTCATCGAGAGTCATCAACGCAAACATTCGCAATCCCACCGACAGAACATTGGCCACCGAGCCCCCCTGGCCTTTCATGATGTCTTCCGTATTCCCCTCACGTTCGATCTGAAATTCGACCGTGGCTGCATTACGTTTCCATTCTGCGACCGCTTTCAGCTTCAACGGCTGCTCCAACACTTCCTGCAGCGCAATCGTCAGTTTCTCTTGAATCAACTGCAGTTCCTGCTCAAACAGTTGGCCGCTCAAGGTTTCCAGCGCTTCCGTCACCTGTTCTGAAATCGCGAGATACTTTTCAGTTTCCTGCATCTGCTGTTTGATTTGTCGCTGAGCTTTCTCTTTCTGTTCACGTACCCCGCTCAGCACCCAGCAGCGACGCTTCAGCGTCTGCAATTCCGGCGGAGCGTTGACGGATACTGATTGAGAAGTGATGTCGCCGTTCATTTCCGTTGATCCTCGACCTACTCAGGACACATCCGTCGCATTATGCGCCGCTTCAATTTTCGATAGTTCCGCTTCAATTTCATCCAGACTCTGATGGTACTCAGCCCGTTTACGGGCATTCTCGTCTTTGATCTGCTGGAGCTTTGCTTTCAGTTCGTCTAGTTGATTGATGCCATATTCTTCCAACGCTTGTTGTTTCAATTTATCCAAGCTCTGTTGTGCGTTCTTCAGATTGCTCGCAGATTCGATCTTACGATCACGTAACTTTTGAAACCGTTCCGTTAACGCTTCGATATCCGAAACAGATCCCTGCTGTTCACTCGTCATGACTGTAAACCTCATTTGCTAATTTTTTGACTTCTTCCGCAACGGTCGACTCAAATTGCTCCAAATTTTTTTCCAGGAAGAATTTCAGCCCTGCGGCAGTATCCGTTCTTCGTGACTGTAGTTCCGCCAGCCCCGAAATAAAAGCTGAAGGAACCCCCTCTGCGGTCTCTTCGCAGACTTCTTCATGAAAGACCTCATCAAAGGGTACATGGGGAATTTCAATCACCGATCGCTGCCAGCCTTCGGCCGTCGCTTCCAATTTCAACACTGAAGGCACATGCGCCCGTGACGCATCACTGCGGGAGCGGCGGATAATATTTCCGGGAGTGATCCAGGTTGTCTGCCCTTTCTGAACGTCTTCCAGCCTCCGATGAATGTGGCCATTGACGACGAAGTCAACCCCCTGAAGTTCATATGGTCTGAAATACCCCTGCTCTTCATAACCCGGCACGACGAGATCATGATGCGTCACCCAGACGACCAGTGGGGAATCCGATCCAGCTTCCAATTCAATCGTTTTAGGCAGTTTCTGTCCCCAGGAAGTCCCACCCACAACCACCGAACGCCCGACCATTGTTCCCCGCCAGGGAGTCTCTTCCGAAAGCAGACAATAACGGCCGGCCTGAATCAGAATGCTGAGCGTATCATGTTCATTCAGTTGATTTTCACGGCAATCATGGTTTCCATAAATCCCATAAACGGGCGTCTCAAATAGAGCCAGCAACTCATAGAGCAACCAGTTCTGATTGTCGCGTGGTACATGAAACAGATCACCCAGAATGACGGGGAGCAGTTGCTGTTCATCTGCGGTTTGCAGGCACCATCGCAGTTTCTCCAGTACGACCTTGGGATAGTCATCTTTGCGAAAACCGGGCTTTCGGCCTTCCACATGCGGGTCGCCAATCAGCAGCACACCACGATAATCCTCACGTGCCATGAATGTGCCCCTTCAATCCTGTTTCCGCATTCTGTATGAACCGGTCCGGCTTCAATTCCTCTCCGCAGGTGGGACAAGTCGGATTCTCTTCCGCCCAGCGCTGTAATGCTTCGCGAACCCGATGATGATCCGCTGCCGCCTGTTCATAAATCTGCTGTCGCTGCTGCTTTTCTGCTTCAGCTGATTCCCACTGCTGGCAGAGTTGCGTTAAAACATCTTCCTCTATCAATTGGGGAAGCGCGTGGCACTCAGTTAAAATTGCTACCTGTTCCCGATGACGTTGCTCCCTCTCTTCCGTGAACGACAGTTGGTCAATCAGTTTTTCCAGTTCCTGAGAATCGGTGAGCTTCGGAGGATCGGGCAATTTCTCAAGACAACGCTGTGTTTCGGTTGAGCGCTGCGTGATCTCTAATTGAGATAACATATTCCTGACCAGCGATTCCAGCGGCACTTCATCCTCAATCAGAGGCGGTTCTGCCAGCGCGTCTAATCTCTGCGTGCTGGCCTGCAGTTCCTTTACAGACCGTTCGCTGGCCAGCCAATAGTCTACCAATTTTTCCAAGGGCTTTTCGTTTTCCTGCTCCAGTTCAGCCGGTAATTCGCTGAGGCAGCCGACCTGTTGCAGCAAGCGGCTCACGTCATCGCTGGCCCGAGACAGTTCACGTATCATC
>NZ_CALFPF010000697.1 GCF_937919775.1 uncultured Gimesia sp. | reverse complement strand
GCCATGTCGCAGAATGGGAGGCCCATGAGGAGGATGCGCGTTCGGAACAGAGTACGATTCCTATCGGGTTCATCCTGAGCATGGAAGGCGCACCGCCGATTCTGTCTCCGGAGCAGATTGAACACTGGTTTGATGCAGGGCTGCGTATTTTAGGACCCGCGCATTACGGACCAGGTCCTTATTGTTATGGCACGGGCAGTGAAGGGGGTCTTAAGGAGCTTGGGCCTGCTTTACTGAAAGAGATGGACCGGGTGGGAATGTTGCTGGATGTGACCCATCTGGCAGACCAGTCGTTCTGGGAAGCGCTGGAGGTTTTTCAAGGACCAGTACTCGCCAGCCACCACAACTGCCGTTCGCTGGTCAATGCAGATCGTCAGTTGACCGATGAGCAGATCAAAGCACTGATTGAACGCGGTGCCGTCATCGGTTGTGCCTTTGATAACTGGATGATTAAACCGGGCTGGACGATTGGCGTGTCTGACCCGGCGACGGTCTCGATCGCAGATATCGTCAACCATACCGACCACATCTGCCAGCTGGCCGGCAACGCGAAGCATTGCGGGTTGGGTACCGATCTGGATGGCGGCTTTGGCAAGGAACAGTCGCCTCACGATCTGGATACGATTGCCGATCTGGAAAAGTTCGCCGGCATTCTGGAAAAACGGGGCTACAGTACCGAAGACATCAAAGGCATCATGTCACAGAACTTTGTCGATTTCTTTGTCAGCGCATTACCTGGAGCATAAAACCGGGTCGACGTTTATGCGGTTTTATGCGCCGTATCTTGTTTTTTAATAACAGGATACGGCGTTTTTTGTTTTTTGTCGGCTTTCTTTGGCAAATGTTTCAAGATTGTCGCATTCAAGGCGAATAACTGTCTGTGACGTGGCCGATCGGTTTGGCCTACTGTTCCGAATCGAACATTTGTTGTACTGAGAGGGAGTCTGGACAATGGTATTTATGTGTAAGAAATTTGTGATAGGTGCTGCAGTGCTGGCCACGCTGGGAACCTTCGTATTTGGCCGTGATGTTGTCAGTTATGTGAAAACAGCGGGCAACTCGGTGAGGCAGGCAGTCAAGGCGGAAGTCCCTGTTGATTTTGAAGTCGATCGGGCGCGCAAGATGGTGGAGGATCTGGTGCCGGATATCCGACGCTGCATGCACGTCATCGCCGAGCAGCAGGTAGATGTCGAAACGCTGCAGAATGAGATTCATGAGTCTGAACTGGCAATGAAGCAGCAGAAAGAGGCGATGTTCACTCTGCGTTCCGATCTGGAATCAAGTGACACCCAATTTGTGTATGCGAGTCGCACTTACTCCAAAGACGAGATTCGCTCTGATCTGGCGCAGCGGTTTGATCGCTTTAAAGTGGCGACCGACACCGTCAAGCGGAACACACAGATTTTAAAAGCCCGCGAAAAAGCGCTGGATGCGAATCGCGAGAAGCTCGAAAACATGCTGTCTGCCAAGATGGATATGGAAGTGCAGATCGAACAGCTGGAAGCGCGTTTGAAATCGGTTCAGGCGGCTGAGACTGTCAGCAATCTGGAAATTGATAATTCGCAACTCACACGAGCCAAGAGTCTGATTAAAGACTTGAATAAACAGCTCGATGTCAAAGAAAAACTGCTGGATGCAGAAGGAAAATTCACAGGACTGATTCCCGTCGATACGAAAGTGGAAGAAAAGCGGGATGTGGTGAAACAAATGGATGAGTACTTCAAAGTGAAAACAGGCGACCGCGTCGCCGTTCAATAAGCTGTATGGCGTGGAAATAATGGATTGGCGCGAGTGGTGGCAGGCAGATTTCGTTCTCGAGCGAGGCTGCCTGCCCCGTGCCAGTTTTGGAATCAGGTCGAAAAAATGGATTCTGTTAAACCCATTCCTGGAATCAGTCGTTAAAATAAAGAGTGTTATCGTATTCCGCTTTTTGTCAGATCTTTTCCGTCCTCAGGAGAATCACCTTGGGCTTCTTCACTTCCGCATCAAATGATCAACGGCAGGTCCCCGGGGCGAACTCCGTCGCCGGTGCGAGCTATCTGTTGTGGATCGATGGAGTGGGAACCTATCTGATCTATTTACAGGAAACGTTACGGATTGGTGGCCCGGGAGAACCGGGAACCGTGGGTGGCCTGGGGTCGGCATGGGCCGATTTATCGCTGCTGGCAAATCTGTCCCGGCATCATGCTTCGATTACACGTTCCGGCGAGAGTTATTACCTGGAAGCGAAAGCCCCGGTTTTTTGTAATCGGCGTCCTGTAAACGATCGCGTCTTGCTGACCGATCAGGCAGAGCTTAAACTGAATACTGAAACAGTGATCACTTTTCGGCAGCCCACGGTGTTGAGTGCTTCTGCGTGTCTGGAGCTGACCAGTTTTCATCAGCCACAACAGCGACTGGATGGAATCGTGTTGATGGCAGATTCGTGTTTGCTGGGGGCTTCCGGAGAAAATCATGTAATCTGTCATAAATGGCCGGGAACGGTCATTCTGTATCGTCAGGGAGATCAGGTTCTGTGTCGTTCGAAGCTGGAGATCTTTGCAAATCAGGAACCTGCATCAAAGGGAGCTGTGTTAACCCCGGGCTCTCTGGTCAGCGGTCCTGAACTGCGTTTTCGCTGGGAGGTAGTCAGTTAACGATTTGGGGTTTGACTCGCGCTAATCAGTTTGTGTCGTTAAGAAAGTGAAATTTATGGATTCGATGATATTCGGGCTGCTGATCCTGGCAGTGGTTGCTTTCATTATTTTGCAGTTGGTGATGTGGATCTGGATGCTTGTCGATTGTCTGCAAAACGAACCATCGACGGGTAATGATAAAGTGATCTGGGTGCTCTTGATGGTGTTTCTCGGAGTGATCGGATCTTTGCTCTATTACTTCATCCGTCGTCCGCAGCGAATAGAGCAGTTGGGAAAATAGGTCGTGGTTTACTGTAGCGTCTCCAGGTTGACTGGAGGCAATTCGTAAATTGATCCAGGGTAGTACTCGCGCTGAACAAAATCAGGAATTATGGAAGTTGGAATCATGTTTTCTCTCATGACTTTGTTGTTGAGTTTCATCGCGTTTGTCTTTGGTGTGCTGGCGTTTGTGTTTTGGGTTTGGATGCTGATTGACTGTCTGAAAAACGAACCGTCGATTGGCAACGATAAAATTATCTGGGCGTTGGTGATTGTGTTGTTGAATGGCATTGGTGCATTACTGTATTACTTTATTCGCCGCCCGGAACGCATGAAGCAAACGGGACAGTAAAAGCAGGAAAATAAAAAGATCCAGGTCGACTTTGAGAACGTTGTTAAAATAGCCAATGGTCATTTTCAGTATATATGGAAATACAGGCGTTTAAGAATAAATCGATAAATTGTTTACCGTACAACAGAAACGTTGTTTAACGGATGGAATGGGCCATGAAATTCACCTTTGCACCAGAATCGAAACCTTTAGAAGGATTTACGATCAAGCGCGCCATCGACCGGGGCGGATTTGGAGAGGTGTATTATGCGCTCAGCGACTCCGGTAAAGAGGTGGCGTTAAAACTGTTGCAGCAGAACATGGATATTGAGTTACGCGGCGTGACGCAGTGTCTGAATCTAAAGCATCCCAATCTGGTGACGATCTTTGATGTCAAAACTGACCGGGATGGTGACCATTGGGTGGTGATGGAATACGTGTCCGGTCAGGGATTGGATAAAGCCTTGCATCAGTGTCCGAACGGGATGCCGATGGAGCAGGTACGGTATTGGCTGTCGGGAATTTCGGAAGGACTTGCCTACCTGCACAGTCGCGGTCTGGTACATCGAGATCTGAAGCCTTCGAATGTATTTCGTGACGGTGACATTATCAAAATTGGTGATGTGGGCTTGTCCAAGTTTATCACTCACAGCCGACGGAGTGCGAATACGCAGAGTGTGGGCACTGTCTATTATATGGCACCCGAAGTGGCGCGGGGACGTTACGGAAAAGAAGTCGACGTGTATGCGGTCGGCGTAATGGTTTATGAAATGATTACCGGTGTGGTTCCCTTTGATGGAGAATCGACGGCGGAAATTCTGATGAAGCATCTTTCCCAAAAACCCGACCTGAATCGCCTGCCCGTTCATTTGCGTGCCGTCATCGGACGTGCATTGGAAAAAGATCCGCAGAAACGTATTCCCGATATTAAAGTCTTCAAGCAGGAATTTGAACGAGCCCTGTTTCAGCGCGAGACGGTCACGGAAATTCCTGACGCTGCATTTGAAACCTTCGCGGCTGTCGCTGCCCCCCTGCCACATTCGAGCGGAAATAGGCAGACCTCTCGTGTCGCGAACAATCAGAGTCATTGGGAGTATACCACTCTGTTAGGACCTGCAGTCATCCTGATACTTCTGCTCATCGGCCTGTTAGGGGCCACGATGGCGAGTCTGGGAGCTGGTTTTCCGCTCTTTCTTGCTCTCATTCTAATGATGCTTTTCTGTGGGGCCATTGTGATGACAGGTGCGTTCGGGCGGCTGTTTTTTACCAAAGGGATTGCAGCGATTGTGAAGGGGCCGCCCCCGATCAGTGATTTCTGGGATAAAGGCCGGGAAACCAGGGATAATTTGACGGAGAAAGAATACCGTGAGGAAAAGCTGGAAGAGACGCGAATTTTGCGTGAGCAGGAACAGAAAAAAGCAGAGGGGCATCGACATCGCGTGGGGGAACAGCATCGTCGAAAACCCTATTATCAACGGTCATTGACACCGCGAACTCCTCGCTCTATTTCCCACCAAAGTCGGATTTATGATTTATCTGTTTCGATGGTGAAAGCGGTGATCTGCACGCTGGTCATCGTGTTCGGGATTATGTGTTTTACAAATGGAGCGATCTCCCAAGGTTTCTGGAGTGGTACTGATCTGACTCCAGCAGCTTTGCTTACATATGGAACATTGGTTGCGGCCTGGAGTATTTTACTCGTGTCGAAACTGACCGAAGGAAAGTCGTTCGATAACAGCACACGTCGCCTGATCTGGTTGGCAACAGGAGTTTTCGTGGGAGCACTGATCTACCTGATTCAGATGGATGTCCTGCTGGCTTCAGTGCCTACCTCGCGGGATATGCACCTGGGGTTGAGGCCGCTGTTTAACGTGATCGGCCCTTATTCGTTGATCTTAGGCGATGGGCAACCAAGTTTGATTGGTTATACGGTTTTCTTCGGGATGCTGTCTTGCTTCCGCCGCTGGTGGTGGCACGCTGATTCATTCCGACCGCGGAAATTCAAGGTCACCTCCGTTTTGATTACTGTGTTTGTCGCGTATGTGATCACAGCAGTCTGGGCATTTCCCGTTGTTGCAGCATTAAGCTGGGCCGCCATTATTTCGAGCGTGGTCCAACTTTCCGCATCCTGGATTCCGGACGAACAGCGAGTCGTTGAGTTAAAGGAGGCAAGATGATGACGACGAGACTTGATTTTTCCTGGTTTTTCATGCTGCTCCTGGTGCTGGTTCTGACCCCTGTCATTATCCTGGCTGCCATCAGACTGTTTCAAAATTTATCATTGGGACGTTTTTTGGCGACTGTGTCTGTATTCCTGATGGGGGGAGTGCTGTTAGTTTTGCTGTCAATCTTGCTGCCTTCGATCGTCCTCGAATCTTCACCGGGCGTTACAGCGGAAGCAGTTTCCAGCGGTTTTCGAACAGGCGACGTGTGGCAACAGGATTCGAATTCTGGGATGATTCCGATCATGCAAACGAGCGCCCATTCGTTATCCGATCCTTTATCGGAAGCACCTGTCGTGGCGCGAAAACCACATGATCCGGAACCGGAGATTTCAGTTCCTGCAACAGTGCGAGAGAATAAGTCGCTTGAGGGGTTACCGGACTGGATCGTGCTTGGACTGGAACATACCGAACAGAATAAAGCGAACTTATTAGAATCGAGCCAGCTGGTTTTTGAATCAGGCTTATTTGTGACGCGCGATGAGGCACAGTATGATGCATTAGCAAAGGCAGGCTTGAAATTGAAAGCGAATCTGCAATTGAGATATCCACAGTATCGCTTTGGCGATTTGGAGATCAGCCCGGATGAGGTTCGTCATGTTGCATTGCGCAGAAGTTACTATCAACTTGTCGAACATAATTTCGGAAACGTGCTGAAAAATGGGGAACCGTTCAAGCAGAACATGTATCGTGCTTATCTGGAGATCGAAGATTCTCCTGCAGTCAGAGCGTCACTGTTTAAGAAATGGAAACAGAATATTGGTAATGAGCGGACAGCCTGGCTGGGAGGTGGCTTTGGTCTGGTAACATTATTGTGTCTTGGAGTTGCCGTCTATTTGAGAGCCACGCATCATCCGGCTACAATCAAGTCGACTCAGTAACTTTTCCCGCTCAAAGCAGTCTGTGATTGATTCATGCCGATTGACGAAGCCGACCAACTCCTGGTAACTCAAATCAAAGCCGGCGACTCCGAAGCCTGGTCCGAGTTGATTGCGCGGTTTGAAGGCCGCCTGCTGGCATTTGTGAACAGCCGTCTGAGGAATGCGGCGAGCAGTGAGGATGTGGTTCAGGAAACGTTTCTGGGTTTCTTGATCAGTCTGCCCAATTATGATCCGTCGACTCCACTGGAGTCGTTTCTGTTTGCGATTGCCTCTCACAAGCTGACGGATTTACTGCGGAAGCAGGGGAGGCGGCCGACGATTCCTTTGTTCCCTGAAGAAAATGGCGCGCGGGAAAATCATCGCGAGCCGGCAGGTCATACGCGGGTGGCATCCAGTCTGGCGCGCAGCAAAGAACGCCGCTCAAAAGAAGAGCAGATCATTTGTGAGAGTCTGCAGACTTTGATCATATTCTGGATCAAGAGTGGAGAGTTTGAGCGGCTGCAGTGCATTGAGCAGTTGTTTGTCTCGGGCAAGGCGAATAAAGAGGTCGCGTTGCTGTTACAGATTTCGGAGCAGGCCGTCGCCAACCATAAGCATTTTGTGGTGGGGAAATTAAAAGACGCGATCACCACGGCCCAGATTCACGACGCGGATCTCACTGGTCTGGGATTGTCTTAAAGCAGAATCAACAGCGCGCAGCAAAAAACCTCGCAAGCGAAACGACGTGCGAGGTTATTGTTTTTTGGGACGTCAGCAGGCAGCACCAAGATGCTGCATCAAGTTAAAACTTGATGTGCTTGCGTTTCGCCTTGCGTGCTTTGGCACTGGCAGGACGACGACCGTGATTTGCTTTTTTCAGTTTGCGTTGCGTTTTAGCCATGACTGTATCCTTTATGGTCTTCGAAATTTTCAAATCAGGACCACATATTGACTGATGAGGTCTGCAGAATGTTATCGGTGTTGGGTCGAGTATTCTAGACGAACCGTGCCGTGAAAAAAAGCCAATCGGTCGAAAATCGCTGGTTCTGGCCAAATTCTTCAAAATTGGAGACTAATTTGGGTCGAAAATATGCTGGCCACGTCCCTCTTATGTGGACTGTTGTTCTGATTCTGGTTAGCATTGTGACAGCGACAAGAGTACTGGACAAACCAACGCAGAATCACATTCCTCTGAAGAAAGCCCTCATGCTGGCCAAGCTCTTTACCTATTCTTTATTTGGCATCGACGCCAAACCGGTCGAAGTGGAAGTGGATATCTCGCCGGGGGCGATGCCGAAAACGATTCTGGTGGGCTTGGCGGAAGCAGCCGTGAAAGAGAGTACGCATCGCATTGAGCGGGCTCTGGTGAACAGTGGATACAATCGCCCCATCGATCGAATTATCATCAATCTTTCCCCTGCAGACCTTCCCAAAGATGCGGCTTCGTTTGATCTGCCGATCGCTTTAGGTTTACTGACGGCAAGTGGTCAACTCGCCTCAGATCGTTTTCAGGATTATGCTGCAGTGGGGGAGCTGGCGCTGGATGGCACGATTCGACCGGTTCGCGGTGCGTTGTCGATGGCCATCGCTGCGCGTGATCAGGGAAAGCAGGGGCTCTTAGTACCGGTCCAGAATGCTGAGGAGGCGGCCGTCGTGGAAGGCCTGGATGTCTTTGCTGTGGGCACTCTGGCAGAGGCGGTCGGTTTCTATACAGGGAGCCTGCCCATTGAGGCGGTGGAATTCTGTTGGGAGAACGCTCTGGAAGAATATGGTCATTACGATATCGATTACAGTGATGTGAAAGGGCAGGAATATGCAAAGCGGGCGATCACCGTGGCTGCAGCCGGCATGCATCATTTACTCATGATTGGTTCTCCGGGAACGGGTAAAACCTTGCTTGCCTCTCGGATCAGCACGATTCTTCCCCGTCTTTCTCAGGAAGAAAGTCTGGAGACGACGCGTATTTACAGCGCGATGGGGCGTTTGCCCAATAATCAATCGTTGGTGATGTTGCGGCAGTTTCGCACACCCCATCATACGATCAGTGAAGCAGGTCTGGTGGGCGGGGGATCGACGCCGGCTCCTGGTGAAATCAGTCTGGCTCACAACGGGCTCCTGTTTTACCTGTTAGATAGGGTCTATTGATGCCAACTATTGCGTCTCGTGTTTTGACCACAATTTTTTTGCTTGCGATTGCCACGTACCTGATCCCTGAAAAACAAGACAGTTCTGCTGACGAGCCAGACATTCGGGATGCCAAACCACGCCGCTCCGCTATCGTCGCCTTACCGAAAGACCTCAAAATCATCGAGGATATTTCCTACCGGAAAGGAAGAATCCAAGCCTGGAAGCTGGATCTGGTGATGCAACGCGAACCAGGGGAAGCGAAACGCCCGGCTCTGATTTTTGTGCATGGGGGTAGCTGGTCCGGGGGCGACAAATCGCACAGCACCATCAATAATGGTCCCGTCAAGTATGCCCGAAAAGGCTATGTCTGTATCAGCGTGAATTATCGTCTGTCAGACGAAGCCCCGTTTCCGGCCTGTCTGGAAGATGTGAAATGTGCGGTTCGCTGGTTGCGCGCTCATGCCGATCAGTATCACGTCGATCCCGACCGGATCGGCGGTTATGGTAATTTTGCCGGAGCACATCTCGTCAGCCTGTTAGGTCTGGTCGACAAGGAATCAAACCTGGAGGGGGACGGCCCATGGCAGGAACAGTCGAGTCTGCTGAACGCCGTCTGTGTGTCTGCAATCCCGACCGACTTCACTCACTGGCCAGGAGGCATTGAAAACAAACCGATACTCCGCCAATTACTGGATGCTCCCGACACCAGCCTTCAGGAACAGGCCATCAAAGCATCGCCGATAACTTATGTGCATGCGAAAGCACCGCCGTTCCTGTTATTTCAAGGTACAAAAGATCGCACGGTTGATGTCAGTCAGGCAGATCGCTTTGCTGAAGCACTCAATGCCGCCGGCGCCAAAGATGTCACATACCATCGCTATCCGGAAGCCGGTCATAGTGTCTTCAATCAATATCACAAAGAAACTTACGCGCTCATGGAGGAATTTTTCGACCGGACTTTATTCAACCCAAAACAGGAAGCGGTGCAGGAATGATGCCGGTTTTACATCAGGAAGTTGCGTCCTGATTGTGACTTAAGGGCGTTTAGTGGACCGCCATCAGTGGGAGTTCTTCTCCGGTGATCGGGTTCAGGCGACGGACTTTGGTGACTTTCCATTCGCCCCCCATCTGCTGCCAGGTCAATTCCCAGCGAGTCGCTGCACGACCGGAAACACCACCATAGGTTGCCGCACCGTTCCCGCGAAAATGTGTGGTGGCGACGGAATCCTCGGATCTTAACTCTGTCTGCACGTCAGTGATTCTGAGTTCCCCGTCAATGGTCACCAGAGTTAATGCCGCCTGCACCAGTTGCCGTAACGGTAACGCCCGGGGGCTGATGTAATTCAGAGTCGTATCGACTTCCTTCTTTTGAAACGCAGTGACCAGACCATTCAAGTCGGCTTCCACCCGCTCGCGCGTGGTGACAATGCTCAATTCCAGAAAATAAAAACCGATCACCAATACGAACATCACAATACTGCCGGCCAGGTATTTGGTTTGACGCTTCGAATGCCATTGCACGATCAGAATGACGGCAAGGACGCTGCAAATGAGCATGGGCGGAATGGCTGTCTCGGTAATCCACATGGGTCTCTCCCTATAAAGCAGGATGATTCTCGAGGACTGCCAGATTGTCCCGATGAATTACTTCAGAATAGGGCACCGCCCCTAAAATAGTGGCAATCTGATCCGAACGCCGCATCACAATTTTTGCCAGATCGCTGGAATTATAATTACTCAATCCGCGGGCAAACTCTTCACCGGAGGGGCTGACCAGCGTCACCGCTTCGCCGCTTTCAAACGTACCGTCAATCGACTGGATGCCAATCGCCAGGAGCGATTTCCCCCCTTCTCGAATGGCTTTCGTCGCGCCGGCGTCCAGATGAAATTTTCCTTTCGGACGAATCGTATAACCAATCCAGCGTTTCCAGGCTGAGACCGAAGCGCCCTGTGCCAGAAACAGAGTGCCAACATCTTCGCCTTGGAGAATGCGATCTAGAATTCCTTCTTCCGTCCCATTTGCAATGATCACATTCTCCCCCACGGCTGTCGCTGAGCGTACCGCCTGCAGCTTGGACTTCATGCCTCCCGTTCCCAGGGAACTGCTTTGATCCGTCGCCATCGCCAGTAACTCAGGTGTCCAGTCCTGCACCAGAGAAATACGGGAACTGGCCGGTGAACGGGGATCGCCGTTATACAGGCCATCCACGACAGACAGAATGACCAGTAGTGGTTTCTTCACCAGACTGGTGACCATCGCCGCCAGATGATCGTTATCGCCGAATTTAATTTCCTGAATGCTGACCGTATCATTTTCGTTAACGATGGGGACGGCACCATATTCGAACAGTGTATGGATGGTGTTTCGCACGTTGAGATAGCGAGTGCGATGCTTGAAATCGTTTGCTGTCACCAGCAGCTGGGCCGCGTGATAGCCGTGTTTCTGCAGACAACGATCATAGCGTCTGATTAAATGTGCCTGCCCCACTGCCGCGGATGCCTGCAGGTGGCCGAGATCGCGGGGGCGTTCTTTCAATCCCAGAATCCCCATACCCGCGCCGATCGCACCACTGGAAACGACGACCACCTTCCGCCCGGTCAATTTTACCCGGTGAATCTGCTCAGCCAGTGATTCAATCCGCGCCGGGTTGAGTGTATCGTCTTCGCAAGAGAGTACGTTTGTTCCAATTTTAATGACCAGCGTTTCCGCGGTTTCAATTACTTCGCGTCTTGTAAGGCTCACCGTCGGCACTTTTTTAAGGAATCACAAAAAATTTTCAATCAGGCACTCCCCACCGGGTCCCTATTTCTTAATATTTATATAATATAGAAGTCGGTGGCTGCCGCATAGACATTCATAAGAGAGAGTTTGGCAGGAAATAGAGGTGATTTGTCATAAAAATCGTCACTTTTTCCCTGTAACTCCTCTATTTCTGTTAGTCTTGTCCTTACAGCCCTGAAACAATTTACCGCATAGTTCACCCGGTTCACCCTGATTTTGAAACCCTTATTCACGAACTAAGGCATTTTATGTCGGAACTATACCACGAATGTGGAGTTGCTGCCGTCTATCACCTTCCGAACAGAGACATCAGCCCTCTGGCCCCGATGGGAGATCCTGATAAGACATCACAACTTATCTCCCGGTTACTGCTGGATATTCAAAATCGCGGGCAACTGGCTGCCGGCATGACGACGTTCAACCCGGCACGCAACCAGTTAATCGACACACACAAAGATGTAGGCACCGTCACCGAAGTATTTCAGCTCAATCATCAGGAAACATTTAATGATCTGATGAAAAAGTATCAGGGCCCTGCCGCCATCGGTCACGTGCGTTATGCGACCTGTGGTAAAGACGACCGCAGCTACGCCCAGCCTTTCGAGCGGCACCATATTCAGAAATCCAAATGGTTCAGCTTCGGCTTTAACGGACAGTTGGCCAACTATCAGCAGCTCTGCCAGGAATTTCTGGCTGAATCCGACTTTCATCTCGCGCGGGAAACCGACACCGAGATTCTGATGCATCTGATCTCGCAGGAACTTTCCAAAGAAAACCCTGGTAAGCTGATTGACATCCTGGGAAATCTCAGCAAACGTCTGGACGGTGCTTATAATATCGTCTTTCTGGATGCGTTAGGGAACATGTTTGTTTCGCGCGACCCGAACGGCATTCGTCCGCTGTGCTATGCTTTTGACGGTTCGCTGTTCGCTGCCGCCAGTGAAAGTGTGGCTCTTGCGAACATGGGCTTTGACGCGGACGAAATCTACAGTCTGCCCCCCGGTTCGGCCGTCCTGATTCAGAACGGGCAACTCTCGATTCGCGAATACGCCAGGCCCACACAGACATCGCATTGTTTCTTTGAATGGATCTACTTCGCCAATGTCTGCAGTACACTCGATGATCAAAGCGTGTATCTGACCCGTAAACGACTGGGTGAAGAACTGGCCGAGCAGGAAACCGTGACCATTGATGACGATACCATCGTCGTCCCTGTTCCCGATACCGCGAAAGCCGCCGCCGACAGTATGGCTTATCATTTGAGTGTGCCCTGTCTGGAAGGCCTGATTCGTAATCGCTATATCGGCCGTACATTTATCGAAGGTGCCAACCGCAGTGACAAAGTGCGTGCCAAATACACGCCGCTCCCTGAAGTCCTTGAAGGCAAACGCGTGCTGCTGGTGGAAGACACCATCGTCCGTTCTACGACAATGAAAGCGTTGATCAGCCAGTTGAAAGACCGCGGCCGTGCCAAGGAAGTGCATGTGCGTGTGGCCTGCCCGCCAATTATCGGCCCCTGTTTCTACGGGATCGACATGTCGACGATCAACGAACTCTTCGCGCCCCGTTTTCTGGATGGGGGTGAGATGACACCGGAAGTGGAACAGGCCATGGCGGACGCCATCGGTGCCGACAGTTTGAAATATCTGCCGAAAGCATCGATTGCCCGTGCGATCGGTCTGCCGAGCACTTCGCTCTGCCAGGCCTGTATCGATACGACTTACCCCACCGAAGCCGGTCGCCAGCTGTATCAGCTCGCCGTCGAGAATTCAAAAAACGATAATGGTGATGATGACCCCCATCGCACCTACGACGTTTCGCTTATCACTCCTGTCCGAACTTAATTCAAAGAAGGAATGCTCAGCACGATGTCTGCCTCGCATGAGATGGAAATTCGCGTCCGTTACAGTGAAACGGATGCGATGGGATTTCTGCATCATGGTAATTACTTCAGCTATTTTGAAATGGGCCGCACCGAACTCTTTCGTTCTCAGGGGGGCAACTACCGTGAGATGGAAGAAAAGGGTTTTCTGCTGGTCGTTGCAAAAATCGAGTGCCGCTACCGCCAGCCGGCCCGTTACGACGATGTGCTGACGCTGCGAACCACGCTCTCAAAAGTCACCGGCGCCAAGCTGGAACACGATTACGAACTCTCGCGGGATGGCGTCTCTATCGCTGCCGCACACAGCGTGATTGCCTGTGTGGATCGCGAAGGAAACATTCAACGCATGCCGGCCGCGATGGAACACCTGGGTACAGAGAGTAAATAGGCACGTTTCATAGTTCAGCACTGTTGGCAAGCCAACAGTGCCATCCGCCGATGTTTCAACGCTTCCCGTGTGCCACCGTTCGGCTTGTCCGACGGTGCTGTTGCAATTTCAGCGAAACAGTCCCGACATGTATCGCCGTAGGGTGCGGACCCATGTGTCCGCCCGCCTGTCGAGGTTCGATTCTATTATCACACCGCAGAAGGGATCGGAGAAACAGGACACCAGATAAAACGCTCGCACGTTACCACACAATCCACCCTGACCCAGCGGGCGGACACATGGGTCCCGCCCCTACATTTGATGATTCGGATAACATTCGGGCCAGCCAACAGTGGTACGCGACTGACTCATACAAATTATTTTTGTATCGTCTGCTGCTGTTTGGCGAAGTTGGGTTGCTTAACGGAATTCTCATTGTCGTTGGGAGGTGGCGTCTTGACGACTTTCCAAGCCAGTCCCAGTTTTTCGAGAACGAGGATCGCACCGTAGGTCATATCGAGTTCCCACCATTTGTGCCCGTTCTTGGCCATCCGCTGGTATTTGTGATGGTTATTGTGCCAGCCTTCGCCGTAGGTCAGCAGCGCAACCCACCACAGGTTGCGGCTGTCGTCCGTCGTTTCGTAAGTGCGATAGCCCCAGATGTGCGTCGCGGAATTCACGAACCAGGTCGCATGCAGGACATAAAACAGTCGCACGAACATGCCATACACGACCATGCTGATCGCGGTCTCCGTTCCGCCCAGCCAGTTGCCGATACCATACAGGATTGCTCCCAGGCCGATATGCCATAACAGAAAGGTGCTTTGCAGGAATCGCATGAAGGGATCTTTGAGCAGATCAGGGGCGAAGCGTTCGTGCGTCGCTCGAATTTCTTCGCTGCTATGATGGGGAACCAGCCAGAGAATGTGGCTCCACCAGCGTCCGTCACGGGGCGAATGTGGATCGCCTGGCTGATCGCTGTGCAGATGATGTTTACGATGATTGGCCACCCATTGAATCGGCGGCCCCTGCCCGGCCAGCAGCCCGATCAAACCGATCAACCGAAACATGAACGGATACGTCTGAAAGCTGCCATGTGTGAGCAGGCGATGATAACCCATGCAAATGCCGATGCCGCCGGTCAACCAGCCCAGAAAGAGGCAGGTGACAAGTCCCGTCCAGGTAAAATAAAACGGAGCCGCCAGCACGCCCAGATGAATCATGGCGACCCAACCCAGCGTAGGCCAGTCCAGCTTCGCATAAGTGCCCGCGGACACTGTCTCAGCGGGCATCTCCTCAGAGGTCACGTTATCAGTTTCAACACGAGGCTCTGCTGTCTGCTGAGAATTCATTCAATAGGACCGATGCTATCAATATTTGTGCGTAAGTAAAAAGCCGGGTGATTTTAAGGGGATTGGCTGATCGTGTCTATAGATGTGGGGTTGGTTGGGAGGGATGTGCTGTTTCCGGCTTAGGAACCGTCAAAAAGAAACATTTGATACGTTTACTGGTGTTCTCGCTCTCTGGTAATCTCTCAACACTTCCGTTTTGCTTTCGCTTCCTGAGATAGGCCCCCATTGAGGGAATTCCGGTTTTCTGCAGTGATCTATAAGGTTAAAGAGCACTCGTTTTCTTCATCGATCCTGGTGAACCGGTCCCAGATTTCACGCATCACTTCCTCACGTGTTTGATACGTTCTGGAAAAAGCAGAAAACTCTGTCATAAACTCATTCACAGTCATCTGATTAGGAAGCGTTGTATTCAGACCTGTATACTTGCCGTATGTAGACGGAAGTTTTAAAGGCAATGTTCCTCCCATCAGAAGTACTTCAAATGCTGCCTGATCCTTGTGGCATAGCCCAATCGTAAACCAGTCATTGCGATGGAATCTAGACATCAGGTTTGATGGTTCAGTTTTTTGAGGGCAGATGACCCATGTCACATATTGATCGTAATCGGGAACAGGGCGGTTTCCCGAACGACCCGTATCTGGACTTAACGGTCCCTGATAGTCGGCTTTTAAATCATACTGCTTACAATATGACTGGAGCATCTCATTGAACATGCTGACGGTGTAGATACTCAGCTCTTTTGAAAAATGCTCAGATAAAGAGTGTTCTTTGACCGGGGTAGATTGGAAATTTGTGATACACATTGTAAGTATCAGGATGACCATGGATACAGAGGAGCCGCAAATCAATCCCTTACGAATGAATTCACTCATGCATTTTCTCCCAATGGTCTGTCCGGTTTTTCTACATCCGTGGAATTTTGCAGTGCCAGTTGCCATTTGGCGGGCAGATTTTCTTTCGGTAATAACAACTCCGGCAGGCCGGGTAACTGAAGCCGAAAAATAGTCTCGTCCTCCGTGATTAATTCCACCTGCCGCCAGTTGAAGGCCTGCTCAATATTGAGGGGATCCCGGAAGTTGTCGGCATTCAAGACGAGTGTCTGGCTGGTCAAGCTGACTTTGATTTCCTTGCGCGCTATCTGCTCACAGCGTTGGATGATCTGCTGAAACTTCGAAACGAGTCTTGATCTTCCTCTATAAAATACGATGGAAATTCCAACCTTATACACGAAGTAGAAAACAAACACAGGAAATATGTTCCTGATGACGAGTGAGGAATCATCAGCGAACAGGTAGAATATCAGAAAGAAACTGAAGAAGAGCACAACACTGCCGAAATAAATGAAGCCACGTAGACAGGCCAACAAAAACGTCGCCAGGGTCAGCGACTGACTGATCGAAAGCCTCTGGTGTGGTGAATCCGGAATTTTCAATTCACAAGGTGGCAGATCGGGGGCCGGTTGCATGCGGATTCGTCCTTTAAGAAATAATCGCTTTGTGCTTAACCTCTCGCTTTCAATGTTTGATCAGCCAGCATGTGTTCGATTTCAGAAATGACTGTTCCGACGGTGATCTCATTTGCAGGAAGTCGCCGTAGAACGACATCGTTGCGTGGATTCTTTGTCAGCAGTAACAATCCCAGACCTGAAAAATCCTGAAAATAATTTCTCCAAGTGACGATTTGCTCGTCTGGAATCTTAGCTAAATCTACCCGATAACAGACAATCGGGTGTGTATGAATCAGATTCAAAATCACAGAATTTTCTGAATAGCGGTATTCATGGATTACCGTTTCGATACTCCAGGAGGCCATCACGCTGACTAAAATCAGTTTTTCGTGAGCCAGATCGTTTTGAATCTGTGTCGCCGAATACTTCTGCCATTGGATCCTGTCAGGTTTTTGAAACTTCTGAAACAAGATCAGGCCGATCACGACGCATAAAATCACAACGCCGGTTGCCCAGAACTGTTTTCTCATGTTGCTTATCACTGCCTGTGCTCCCCGCTTGCGATATCAGTTTCTCAGAAGTATATCAGCAAAAAGAAAAACCAACCCGCGTTATTTTTCACAGACGTCGAATTTGATGTGTTGAAATGCGGAACGTGCTTCTTCTGAAAGGGGAACCGGTTCCCTGATGGCGATATCACACCATTTCAATTCGGTCAGTCGGGGCATCGTGGCCAGCAGCGTCAAGCGTTCGTCGGTCAGCGTCGTTGGGTCATTGATTTCAATCTGTTCCACGTTTGTCAGCCAGGGCAGAATATGAGCCGACTCCCGACCGAATTCCAGGCGATCCACCTTCAGCTTTTTCAGTCCCGGCATTTGGGCCAGTTGCAACAGTGTTTCCTGATTCAGATTGAGGTCCCTGCAATAAAAGCTTTCCAGTTGACTGAGTCTGGTCAGAGGCTGCAGTGCCTTCGGTTCGGGTAATACAATCGGCACGTGGACTTTTTGCAGATTCGGAAAACGGGCCAGCAGGCTGAGTCCTTTGCGCGCCTGGTCTCCCTTCAGATGAACGCCGGTCTCCCAGCCAATGGTCAGCTCGCGCAGGCGGGGATGATGTTTTGATTCCTGATCAAGCAGGTAACTGATCTCAGCAGCCTTTCCGGAAGAAACCGTGAGGACTTCCAGATTTGGAGCCAGCGCTAACGCGTTTGCTAACGCTTTGCCTGGACACTCCGTATGGATTTTCCATTCCCGCAGTTTTTGACGGTCTCCTTCTTTCAGAAAACTGATCATCATTTTCTGATTCATCCCACCGCAGTCAACGTCGACGGAAACCAGTTTCTTACAGGCTGTCAGTTTTTTCCAGAAGACGGCGATTTCATCTGGTTGAAGAGAAGCAATCACTTTCAGTTCTTCCAACTCTGGTAATTCCGTCACTTTATCCAACGCCGGCCCGGAAACTTTCTCAGTCCCGAAATTAACGCTCAGCCGCTGCAGATTTTTAATTTGTGTTATCTGTTCCAACCCTGCTTCATCCAGATCTGAATACAATATTTCCAGATCGGTCAGCTTTGGTAAATTCCGTAAGGCGGCATAACCGCGCTCGTTGATCCGGCAGTAGGAAAACTTGACTGCGTTCAAGTTGGAAATTCCCGAGAGTGTCTCAATGCACTCACCCAGTTCGGGATTGGCTTGATCCCGCGTTCCGTAAAACCAGATCTTGACCGGGAACGGGAGTTGATTAATCAGGGGAATCGATTCTTTGAGCGATTCCGTATGCTGAAAGATTTTTTTTCCGTCCACAATGCGCACCGGGTTCCCGACCCAGATGGCAAAAGTTTCATGATCGTGCGGAAGCCGGATCGCCAGCTTCTGCTTTCTGATCTGCTGGTAGAGGTCGTCTAAAGCCGGGTCGAACCAGGGAGCCGGGTCGATTTGCGCTGGTTTCAATCCACGCTCGGAAATCTGAGGTACGCGACTGGCCAGAATAAAATTAATGTCATTCAGGCGCTGCTCCCGTTCTTTCAATACGGAACCAGGTTCCACCTGAGAGTCGGCCTGGATGATGACCTCTTTTTCAGCGACCGCGTTTTGTGTTTGTTCGGAAGTCATCAGCAAACCGCCGATGCCCGCCAATGCAATCAACACTATCGCAATGGGGCAAACAAATTGACGCACCATGAAAACTTCCCCTATGCCTGTACCTGAGCTTGGATACACTGTGACAGCAATCGACTTGCAAACTCACATTGATACCAATGATAAGAAGGAAGCCGGAAGTTTCGCCACTATCTTATTGTACAGAACGAAACGAACGTTGTCGCTTTGAGTTTCAGAAATTTGAAAGCCTTAAATTCTGCGACACAGTGAGATTAACGTATCTCTCTTCAAAATGACCATTTACAGCTTAAACAGCTAGCTTTTTACCTCTCGTTCCCCGCGTCAAATTCCTCCTCATTTTTCCATTGTAAAAAACGGGGAACACCTCGACTATTTTTTTCGCCTGGTAATTCCGTCGCTGATTTATCAGTTTTTTAGAGAAAGGGCTGAAACATGTCGACCGGATGCTACCTGACACTCGATGGGAAACGCAAAGAAGTTTTTGAACGAAAACGGCAACAGATGATCCACCAGTGAGGGTTGTCTTTGATGGTTTCGATGGGGCTGTCACGAGGAACATGGACCGCGTCTCACGACATGCTGAACTATTACGATAGGGCAACAAAAGAGTCCGCTGAAGGAATTTCGTCCGAACACATAAGCAGATTATGCTCCAGCACTGCTTCCCGGTCGATTCAGAATTACTCGTGAAACAGTCTCTCGGCGAGAAGCTCGTAATATTTCGAATCGGTAATCGCTTCCCGGGCATAAGTATGGAGAATATTGACATCGATAAAAACCATTGCCGGCTGATGGTCATAATGTTCGGAAGCCGCTTTGAGCAGATAATTAATATCCGTACGACTCAAACGATGGGTCTTACACAAATCATAGAACAATCCCTGAGGCGTATCAGCAACGGCTTTGCGACGTATCTGAAGATTTTCCCACACGTAGAGGGTTAACCAGATCAAGCCGATGACCAGCGTCGCAGAGATGAACAGCCAGTTTTCTTCCAGGATCGTCCGATTGCGAACCGCCCGTGAAATTTCATCGGTACGTCCTGCGAGAATCAAATAGAAATCTACGTTCATCGTAACATCTCCGATCAGGTCAATTGCCAGGGTTCTCTGAATTCCTGTGTACCTTCAGTACCTTGATTGCGATCTCCCGAATGCGCGTGTTGCCATCGGTGATCAACGGAATCAAAGCCTGTTTAGCCGCGGAATCTGGAAGGGTTGCCAGAATTTCCGCGCTGGTTCTGCGCACCAGATCATCGGAATCTTCCACCAGCGCAGCCAGCGCCGGGATTAACTGGTCGTGTATTTTGAGCGAAAACGCACAGCGGGCCGCCTGAATCCGTCGTTTTCTTAACGGATGAGCCATCGCACGACTGAATTCCAGAATGCATTTGGGATTCAGCTTCTGTAACAACTTACCGACGGCTGGATAAACCAGCGGATTGAACTCTTCATAATGTTCGAGTACGTAATCCACATCGAAACTGGAAAGCTCCTGACGCGCCGCCGCTCTCACTTCTTCCACAGGACTGTCGATTTTATCGACCAGTAAGTTAATGGCATCCGGGACATGCTGTGCGCGTAACTGACAGGTAGCCCAGGCCTGTTGAACCGGATCTTCGGAATCAAGACTTTGCAGCACCATCTCGGTGACTTCCATGGAATCGAGGTTCCTCAAAATCCCGATGGCGGCTTCTTTGGCTTCCGTTGTTCCATTCTGCAGCATCCATTTTTGAGCCTTTTTTTTGCTCACGAGATCCAGTTCCAGCAGACTGATGAGTCTGATCACCGCCGTTTGCAGCGCCTGAGGAATTTTCCAGAAATCCTGCCTCTCCGACATTAGCCACTTCACCTGGCCAATCTGTTTGAAATTGGTCTGCTGTAACTCGGAAGGCCTTGCCGGCAGCCAGCGCAGTAAATGCGCGATGAATTCGGGATCTTCACGCTCTGCAATGGCTTCCAATGCTTTCGGATTCGGATAACCCACTTCGGTAAAATCGCAGATTAACTGCATCACACCAATGTGTTTACTCTCTTTCAGTACTTTTTCTACCAGCCGCCTGGCTTCTTCATTGGAATGCCACATGATTTTTCTGATTGCGGGATCACCGACGTTCCCCAGAATCAACAGGTTTTCGACCATCTCCTCCGGTCGACCAAATTCCTGGAAATGTTCTGCAGCCGACGCCAGTGCGTTCAGATTATCCCGGCGGATTTGCTGCGCGTTTCTTAAAAACGAACGGGAATAAACGGAATCAACGGATGTGTCCAGAAAATACTCGTAGAGTTTGCCAACCAGATAGCGCAGCGTATGCGTTGTCAGATCCGGTTGATGATTCACGAGGCGATTGTTTTCAAATAATGAAACCAGCGTTGGAATCTGTTTGAAATCGCTGGTGAGCCGCGTATATTCCAGACCGCAGTACTGCAATTCGCGGTTTCCGTGCAGCAGGCACTGTTTGACGGCTGCATCTAACGCATTGGAATGCGATTCCAGCAGTTTGCGAATTCCGGCCGTGTGCGTCAGATAACGGCGTACGACTTCCACCAGTCCCCGCGTGCTCTCCTGCTCCAGTAAAGCGGACACGGCCAGTTCTCTGACGACCGGATCATCGACATCCAAGGCCAGAATCAATGCATTCACTGCATGTGAATTTCTGCTTTGCGCCAATAGATCAAAGGTTTTGTGTATCGGAAGAGCCATACTGAGTTGAGATTGAAAAAAGAGTAGAAAGATTCACAGAAACAAAGCCGGAGTCTGTCTGCGTTGTGCCAATATTGCCCTCAACTCAAATACAACCCTCAAAGCGACTTTGTGATATTGGCCCTCTTCTTTATATCGTAACCCGGATGCTGCAGACTGGAGCGGGTCTGATCTAATTAAACCAAACCGCATAATCGGTACAATCTGGAAAAGACGAAAAGACGATGCCGACGAGACTGTCTTTTCCGGTCACCCGCCCCGTCTCTCGCTCAGACAGTTTCCAAGATATCGCGCAGAAACTGGAACGATTCCCGAACCACGTCCGGCGCCATATGGCTGTGGCGGCTCAGTTCGACGTGGACGCCTCCCGTGTAATTGATCTGCCGCAGACCGGACAGGACATCTACAAAATCAATCTCCCCTTCGCCGAAGCGCAGATGATCGTGCACTCCAGCCACCATATCTTCAATATGGATATTGAAGATGTGGTCTCCCCAGGGCTGGAGGTACTGGCTGATGGGTGTTTCTTCCATACATTGTAAATGCCCGATATCTACGGTCAGACCGAAGCAGGGATGATCGACGTGCTGTAGTAACTCTGCAAAATCGCTCAGCGTTTCAATCAGCATGCCCGGCTCGGGCTCAAATGCCAGTTTCACCTGTTTCTCGTTCGCATACTCAATGACTTCCCGGCAACCCTCAGCCAGACGCGCCATTGCCGTTTCGCGGGGAATCTCTTCTTTCAGCTGACCGGCCCAGAAAGAGACCGCAGCGGATTCCAGAAACGCGGCTTCGTCGATGCAGCGTTTTAAAAAATCAATGCGTCTGGCCCGATCTGCGGGTGCGGCACTGACCAGCGTCGGTTCATGTTTGGCGCGCGGGTTCAATAAAAATCGCGCCCCCGTTTCAATGACGGAAGAAAGCCGATACTGTTCCAGCAGCGCCCGCATCTCCTGCAACTGCTGCGGGAGATCGGTAGCAAAAGGATTGAGACAGTAATGATCGACGGTAATCGCCACCGATTCATAACCCGTCTCCGCGATCAGTCGAATGGCATCATCCCAGCGATGGAAGGCCAGGCCATTGGTATTATATCCCAGTTTCACTGCGTGTCTCTTTACTGAATTCCAGTGGAAGAAAAAAGCCCTCCTTCAAAATGAGGAGGGCTCAGATCAGACATTCCATGCAATGCCACTGCTGTCAGTCAGCCAGTGGTTTCACCCGAATATTTTTGTAGTACACGACACTCTTCGGATCGTGTGCCTGCAGAGCAAAGCTCCCCTTCTCGCCCAGTGAAGGGTTACCGGTGGCACCTTCAGGTTCGGTGTAATCAATCACGGTTTCGTCGTTGATTTTGACCACAACATGGCGACCTTTCACGCTGATTTCCTGCGTCCACCATTCATTGTCTTTCGCAGGAGTTTTAAACAGTTTCACACGATTATACAGGCTGCCTGTTTTGACCGGGTCTTTATGTGTGACATTGACCTGCGATTCATAACCCTGTGTCGGCCAGCCTTCTTCCTGAAATTTGGTGTGAAAGAAAATACCGGAGTTGCTGCCTGGCGTGGTCATCACGTCGGCCTTGAACTCGAAGTTTTTGAATTCTTTTTCCGTAAAGAGGTGCGAGCGATTGCCGGTCACGACAATGGCACCATCTTTGACTTCCCAGGGACCGTCTTCAGCAATCTTCCAGCCGGTCAGATCTTTGCCGTTGAATAAACTGATCCAGCCCTCTTCAGTCTCGGCATTTTTTTCACCGGAAAAAGCGCTGCTCCCTAAAACGGAAGTCACCAGCAGTGCAGCCATCAGCCCCGTAAAGGCATTAAAACAATCGTTAGCGCGGAACATCTTCATCGTGTGGAAAACTCCTCAAAGCGAGTTGGAAAATTTGGGAATGTAATCTCTTACTATATGCTACGCAGCCAGCGCATTCGATTAAAGCAAACAGGACACTTCCGCGAAAAGATTTCCGGAAGTGCCCTGGCTTGACTTAAAGACATTAAGTAATTCGTCCCTAATTAAAACTTGGGGACTTTGATCTCTTTTCTCTTTTGATCATAGAGCGGACTGCGGAAATCTTCCACAAAAGTCATTCCAAACCCCTGCCCCATTTCAAAGCCGGCCCGTTGCGCCCAGGGGGTTCCCGGATGTTCTTTCATGACAAACTTGTACTGCGCCTCCGCCTTTTTCAATTGTTTATCCAGTTCTTCCACACTGACTTTGGTCAGTTTGACCTGTTCCGGATCGGGAGGCAGCATTTTTTTATCACGGTGCACATTCCAGACATTACTGTCTTTCTTCGAGAGGGCCGGCATCTTTTTCGCATGCTGATCCATCGCCAGGCAAAACTGGAACAGACGCACGCGATAGGCGAGGCATTGTGCCAGTGCTAAATCGTAGGCGGCTCTCCAGCGTGGCGATTTTTCCTGTGCCCGTAAAGGCTCGATCGATTCCAGAATTTCAACCGATTTCTGCAACACCCCCATCGCGCGAATGGC
>NZ_CALFPF010000696.1 GCF_937919775.1 uncultured Gimesia sp. | reverse complement strand
CCTGGATTCATCAATTCTTAACCCAGGTCAGATCTCCTGTCTCCGTGCAGTTGAAGACAGCAGTTTGATTAACAGGGAATGCAAAAGGCCTTCGTCGGGGTGACGAAGGCCCTTTGGTTGTAAGTGGTTTTCTCAGCGTGAGATAAGAAGTACACCCCGCAGGGTTCGAACCTGCAACCTTCGGTTTCGTAAACCGATGCTCTATCCAATTGAGCTAGGGGTGCCTGTCCCGGATGGGAAAAAGGTATTCTAGCGAGGCGGTTCTCCCTTTTAAAGCCATTCGGAAGCCGCATTTGAATCTTTTTACCAGCTCCTGACAAGATTTTCCGCCTCGAGATGGCCTGAAATCACCCCAAAACCGTTCTGGACACGAACGGCTCCGGATTCTCCGTGCGAGGGTGGTCACAAATATCAAAGACACCGACTCTCACTCCCCGGTTACCAGGTGAAGAATGAAAAACAGGCTCTGTCCATGAAGAACAGAGCCTGTACATACTCTAACAGGTATCAAAACGGGATGCTCCTCCCTTAGTGATGGCCGTGACCACCGCCATGGTGCCCGCCGTGATGGCCGCCATGTCCACCCCGGTAACCTCCGCTCCGGTAACCGCTACGGTTTCCACCATAATAACTTCCGCCACCGTAGCCTCTGCCGCCGCCACTATAAATCCCGATCCCAAACGAGGGACTGCTGTAATAGAGGCCGCCAGAACCGTAAGAGGGATAGGAATTATAGTAGCCGCCATAGCCACCATAACTCGGATAGGAATATCCGTAACCACCACCACCATACCCATAACCTGAATAACATCCACCTGCTTCGGCCTGTTGCGTGGGCATCAGTAACAGGGCGCCCCCCATTACCAGTCCCATACTAAGAACCAGTTTCAACCCCTTTGATTTTTTCTTTGATGTTGACTGAGGCTGGTCAACCGCATCTGTTTTGCTTTGCATTGTTTCGCTCCTTGGAAAAATGAACCAAAATGAGTGCCCCCGAATTTGCGGGGAAGCATCCTCGCTAATTACCTGACACTCGATTGCAGCACGGTTGAGAATCCATCACTCATCACATATTTCTCCGTCTGCCGTAATCAGGAGAATCGCTATCAGCGTGCCGAAATGTTATTTTTCCAATGAGCTACCCTAACTTATTCAGGAACTGATACTTAAAGCACTGCAATCTGGTAATCTCAAAAAAGACAGGCTGAAAACTGTCTCTATAACGCATCAGTCGACATCAAACTGACGGCAGACCACTCACGAGATCCAGCAGGAAATGCCGAAAGGTACAAATAAAAAAACAAGCCTCGCACTCAATTGATCGGGCCGAACCAATTGAATGCGAGACTTGAGAAAATGTGCCTGATTGATCCTGCGGACAGGAACCGGCCCGGCAAGATCAGCTAAAGCCTGATCGAGGCGGATTTATTAAAAACATGGATTACCATCCATAGTATATGCCGAAACCGGGCGCATAAAATCCTGCTCCATTACCGCGATAATAGTAGTTATTGTACCGCCGATTATATCTGTCATACCTGTTGGAATAACGGTTGTAATAGTTACTGTAACGACGACCCGCATTGCGGAAATCCCGTCTTGCCTGGTTGTAATCGTGTTGAAATTGCCGTTGATAACTTCGATAACGCGGTCTGGCTTCGCTGGTATTGATCGCCCCTAGAAATAAAACACTTAGCGCCAGCGTGGCGATGGTGAGTGTACGTTTCATAGTCTTGTCTCCTTGATAAGAACCCTGCTGCCGAATTCATCCCCGATTGAATGGAACCGGCCAGCTAATATCATTCGATTGACTTATCGCAGAAAGAATGCAACAGCTGTGCCAGTTGCGCAGATTTTGAGGCGCATCGGCATAAACCATGGTTCAGATTCGGCTTAGCAGGACTTTTTTCTCATGTTGAAAAAAGGAGGGACGCGAGATCGTTGTAGAAATGAAAAAAAGTGTGGTCGAATGGAGCGCAATCTAGTCGATCATCAACCACGTTTCCTGTTGAAATCTGCAAAATCTTGCCGCATTGTCGAAAGTGCTGTTAAACAACAGGATTTTTCAGTACACCGATTTTTTCAATCTCGGCTGTCATCTCATCACCGTGTTTGAGGAATTTATTTTTCGAGGCCCCGACACCACTGGGAGTACCGGTGGAAATAATGTCTCCCGGTTCGAGCTGCACAAAGCTGGAGATGAATTCAATGATCGCCGCAACCGGAAAAATCATCTCCGCCGTCGATGAGTCCTGTTCGACATTTCCGTTGACCGTCAGTTTCATTTTAAGAGTCTGCGGATCCGGAATATCGTCTGTCGGCGTAATGCAGGGTCCGATTGGACAAAATGTGTCGTGCCATTTCCCATGCAGCCAGTCGAAGAAACCATCTTTCTCACGTTCTGTGCGCCCGGGATTAGGTCGAAATTTTCGATCTGAGATGTCATTGATTACAGTATAACCGGCAACATAGTTGAGTGCCTCTTTTTCAGAGACGCCTTTACATGCTTTTCCGATAACGATCCCCAATTCCAGTTCCCAGTCAATATGATCCGGCGAGACTTCGGGAATTTTTATCGGCGAACCCGGGTTTGTCAGGGTTGTCGTGGGGGGTTTCATAAACACGTAGGGAAAGGTTTTTTGTCTTTCCTCGGCTTTGCCTCCCCCTTCTTCGATATGCTTGGAATAGTTACCGGCCAGAAGCAGCAGTTTGGAGGGCGCCGGAATCGGGACCAGCAACTGCACATCGTCGGTCATTATAGAAATGGGAAACAGTTCTTCGTCCATTGCCTGGTTCAGACGTTTTTCGACTCTCAGTAATGCATCTCGCTGCGCGCCTCCCGGCAGAAATGAGATCAGCCCCTGCTGTTCATCCAGCAAAACTCCCGCCATTTCCGCAGCAGCACCGAAGGGAATGATTTTGTCTTCCGAGTAAAAACCACAGGAAATTTGATTTTCCGATTGATACCGACATAATCTCATAATTCGCAGGCTCCAGAATGGGGAGATCTATTGATTGTAATAAGTAGTGAGGGAAAACTGGTTCTCGATGAATTTCGACACACGTAAATCAGCGCCGATTGACTCAAGCAGTTCTCATCCTACCGACTTTTATGCCGGAGACCAATTCTCAGAGCCCGTTAAGACAACTGCTTCTGGAATCTCTTTAAACTGATGCCAATGATCGCAATACAACACAGGCTGAGCCCCAGGACGTAAGGCAGCAAATCGGTGATGTCGGCGCCCCTGAGCACGATCCCTCTCAATATTTCCAGAAAATAAGTCACCGGAATGATGAATGTCACCAGATAAATGGGTAACGGCATTTGTGAGCGGGGAAACATGAATCCGGACAGCAGAACCGAAGGCAGCATAATCAGAAAAGCAAACTGAATGGCCTGCAACTGCGTCCTGGCAATCGTAGATACCAGCATTCCCAGCCCCAGTCCACAGACCAGGAACAACAGGGACAGCAACATTAATTCCCACAGATTACCGTGTATCGGCACTTTAAAAAAGAAGACCATCACCGTTAATACGATCAAAGTCTCCACAAAACCGATCAAAGCATAAGGAGCCAGTTTCCCCAGTAACAAACCGGATTTGCTGACGGGGGTCACAAACAACTGCTCCAGTGTGCCCAGTTCGCGTTCTCTGACAATCGCGAACGAAGTCAAAAACAGGGTGACTAACTGTAAAATGATTCCCACCAGTCCGGGGACAAAAAAGTGCGAACTCTCCAGATCCGGATTATATAACAGCCGCGGCCTGATCTCGATGGGCAATGCCGCTTGCCCCTGTGCATCGCGGGAGGGAACCACAGACAGCGTCTCGGCAAACGTTTTCGTCATATTGGTTGAGAGGTTCAGCCCCAGCAAATTCGAAGCATTTAATGCCGTCGTTGCAACTTGAGAATCACTGCCGTCAATCAGAACCTGCACCGAGACCTGCTCTCCTCGCAACAGACGGTCTGT
>NZ_CALFPF010000695.1 GCF_937919775.1 uncultured Gimesia sp. | reverse complement strand
ATGGCCGTCCGCAGTAAAACGACATTCATTGAGCTTTGCAAAACCCCGGCTCTCGCCGCGGAAGTGACTTTAACAGCCCAGCGGGTGCTCGGCGTCGATGCCGCCATTCTCTTTGCCGATCTCCTGCCGATTCTGGAACCGATGGGCCTGGATCTCGAATATCTCAAAGGCGAAGGTCCCGTCATTCACAATCCGATCCAGGAATCCTCCGAAGTGGATCGGCTGACGGACATCGCCGACATGGACTGCCTCGGTTTTGTCTTCGAAGCCGTCAAACTGATTCGCGCCGATTTACCCGCAGACATCCCCCTGCTCGGTTTTGCCGGCTGTCCGTTTACGCTGGCCAGTTATGCCATCGAAGGGGGCAGTTCCAAAAACTACCGCCGTACCAAACAGATGATGTATAACGACCCCGGTGCCTGGCATGCGCTGATGAGCCGTTTTGTTGATAATCTTGTGGTGTATTTGCAGCGTCAGATCGCAGCCGGTTGTCAGGCCGTGCAGATTTTCGATAGCTGGGCCGGCTGTCTTTCACCGGAAGACTATCAGCAGTACGTGCAACCCTATACCGCAAGACTCGTCGCTGGAGTTCAGGAACACGCGCCTGTCATCAACTTCCTCACCGGTAACCCAGCCTTAATCCCTTTGCAGAAACAGACCGGCGGGCAGGTGTTTGGACTCGACTGGAGAATCAATCTCGCCGATGCCTGGGAGATTTTAGGCCCCGATGTCGCCGTCCAGGGAAACCTCGATCCGATTGCCCTCTACGCAGACATTCCCGTACTCAGGGAAAAAGCAAAGTCCGTGCTCGATGCCGCCGCGGGGCGCAACGGTCACATTTTTAATCTCGGACATGGCGTCATGCCCGACATGAACCCCGATCATGTCAAAGCCCTCGTAGAAATCGTCCACGAACTGGGAAGCAGATAACAGACAGTTAAAACTCGCTTCTGAATCCTCGGGTCTCTCGATTGATGACAAAGTATGAATGACGCTTCAAATTCAACTCAGTCAAAACGAATCGCAGTCGTCGGCGGTGGCATCACCGGTTTGTCTGCCGCGTTTCATCTGCTGGAACTGGCAGATCAGCAAAAACAACCGATTGAAGTCACCCTGTTTGAATCGCAGCCGGAAGCGGGCGGCTGGATCGGAACAATTGATCAAAAAGATTATCTGATCGATACCGGCGCTGACATGTTTATCACCAATAAACCTGCGGCGATTGAACTCTGTAAACGGCTGGGACTCGAAGACCAGCTCATTTCCACCAACCAGAAGTATCGCGGCGCGCTGATTCTCAAAGACGGGCAGCCGGTGCCGGTTCCGCTCGGTTTCGAATTGATGACGCCTTCCCGCATAGGTCCCATGCTCAAGACCCCCCTGCTCAGTCTCCGGGGAAAATTGCGTATGGGGCTCGAATATTTTATTAAGTGTCGAGAGAGTGCAGCCGGCCTGGATCAGGATGACGAAAGTCTGGCTCATTTTGTGACGCGTCGTTTTGGTGAAGAAGCTTTAACGCGGCTGATCCAACCGCTCGTCGCCGGCATTTATACTTCCGACCCCGAGAAACTGAGTCTGCGGGCCACGCTGCCTCGCTTTCTGGATATGGAACGCGATCACCGCAGTCTGATCAAAGCCATCCGCAAACAGAAGCGGGCAGCAAAATCAGACGACGCCACCGGCGCGCGTTACGGATTATTCGCCGCCTTCCGCGGGGGCATGCAGACGTTGATTCAAACTCTCGCCGATCGAGTCTCCGAACGCGGCTCCCTGCTTTACGACCAGCGAGTCACCAAGGTCAATCCTGCCGCTGACTCCGGTTATGAAGTCAGCTCGGAATCAGGTGGCGTTCCACAAACACAACATTTCGATGCTGTGATTCTCACGACGGCAGCGCCATCTGCCGCGAAGATCACAGCCACCTTCGCACCGGAACTGGCGGGTTTACTTGCGCAGATTGAATACGCGTCCACCGCGATTCTGGTCAATATCTTCAATTTGTCTGACATCAGACATCCGCTCAATGCCTTCGGTCTCGTGATTCCCGCTGCAGAGCAACGAAAGATATTCGCCGTCGCTTTTGCCAGCAGAAAATTTCCCGGCCGCGCACCGGAAGGTCAAGTGCAACTGCGGACGTTTGTCGGCGGCGCAATGCAACCGGAACTGCTCGCACATTCCGACGCAGAACTGACATCAATCGTTCGCGACGAACTGAAAGACATTCTGGGAGTCACCGGCGAACCCCTGTTCTCGAAATTACTCAGACACAATCAATCCATGCCCCAATACCATCTCGGGCATCTGCAACTCGTCGAACAGATCGAACAGCGCGCCGCAAAATACCCTGCTCTGGAACTGGCGGGCAACGCCTATCGCGGCGTGGGAATTCCCGACTGCATCCACAGCGCCGAACAGGCCGCAGAGCGATTATTTGCTTCACTGAACTCTTAGCTGTTTTGTTCCGAAATGAAAACGCCGTTTTTTATGGCACCCGCGTCATTTCAATCGCTTTCACTTCGATCATTTTCGGGCCGACTTTTTTGAGACCCGTCAACGTCAGATCGCAGCGTCCTTTTTTCAATTCCAGCGTTCCCAGTTTGATCGTCGCCCACTCCTTGCGCATGTAGTTTTCCGACTGGTCGATCCGATCCTGATTACCAATGATCGGCGGATCATGCGGCTTGGAAATCGTCGCCGTCAGTTTCTGGTCACAGGCGATTGCCTGAATCTCACAGCCGGCGTCTTCTTTCGCACACGTGTATTGCATGGTGACGGTATAAGTTCCGGGAGTCAGCACATCCAGATGCCAGACCGCAGTCGCTTCCGGATCGGTCCAGTCTTCGATCCAACTGTTCGCGTAACCGTGATGCCCGCTGCCACTGTAGTTGATCCCCTTCCCCGCTTCCGGCTGCAGGAATGATTCATTCGCCGGGATCGAAGTCACTGCCTCTTTGGGGTGACCGACGGGAATCGGAATCGGCTCGAATCCCGCGTCCGACACATCGCGGTACCAGTTGGCAAACGCAGCGCTCAACTTCTGCAGCACTTCAGGATGCGCTTGCGCCACGTCCTGTTTCTGGCCTGGGTCAGCCAGCATGTCATACAGACTCCATTTGTTTCGTTCATAAGCGGCCCGCCAGCGATCGGTTCGGACTGATCCCGTCGGCAGTTCTGCTGCAGGAATCGAAGTGTTAAAGAGTCGATCTGTAAAGAGCATCCGCTGCGGCCAGTTTTCGGTCGATTCTTGTGTCAGCAGCGGCACGAGACTTTTTCCATCAACAGGATTCCCGGACGTCGATTCCACGCCACAGAATTCCAGCAGTGTGGGGAGAATGTCGATGTGTGCCGTGATTGGTTTGACGACCGTGCCCGGTTTGATTTTGCCCGGATAACGCACAAACAGCGGGACACGAATCCCCCCTTCGTGAATCGAACCTTTCTGGCCGCGCATGTCGCCGTTATAGCGTTTGCCGTTCGGGCCATTATCGGTCAGGAACAGCACGATGGTATTCTCGCTCAAATTAAGATCGTCCAGCGTCTGCATCAGCCGTCCCAGATTGTCGTCGACACATTCGACCATCGCGTAAGCACAGCGGGTCTTGTCGTCCAGACCTTTGTCGGCGTATTTGTCCCAGTATTTTTCGGGCACAATCCACGGCGAGTGCGGTGCATTGTAAGGCACGTAACAGAAGAACGGCCGGTCTTTGTTCTGCTTGATGAATTGGATCGCTTCATCGGTCAGCACATCGGTGATGT
Organism: uncultured Gimesia sp.; assembly: GCF_937919775.1. GTDB lineage: Bacteria > Planctomycetota > Planctomycetia > Planctomycetales > Planctomycetaceae > Gimesia. The sequence continues at coordinate 3,373 of NZ_CALFPF010000695.1, read as the reverse complement.
AACCTTTTGTTGTGACCGGCTGCTTATTGCGCTCCAGATTCGTATCGAAATAACTGTTCCAGTGGCCGCCGCAAAACCCGAAAAATTCGTCAAAGCCCTGCCCGTTCGGATGCATCGGATAATGCCGCCCGTTATGCCATTTTCCGAATGCCCCCGTCGCATAACCGGCCGACTTCAGAATTTCCGCAATCGTGACTTCCTCGGCCCGCATGTTTTCAAAACCGCGCGTCACGCCATGCACGCCGGTCCGCAAACTGTAACGCCCCGTCAGCAGCGCAGATCGCGTTGGCGCACAAACGGGAGAGACGAAAAACCGATCAAACCGCGCCCCCTGCTTCGCCAGCAGATCCTGTTGCGGCGTGTTGATCAGCGGGTTGTCATGCGAACGCACATCTCCCCACCCCTGGTCATCAGTCATAATCAACAACACATTCGGCTTGTCAGCAGCCTGAGAAAGTTGACCCGAACAAAAAACAAAAACCAGCAACAAAGAACAGACAAGATTCAGGAAAAGCGCGCGTCTCATGATAAAAGCCAGTGTCCTGAAAAGTCAGAGAAAACAAGAATAAACAGAATCGAATTCAGAGCCCGTGAAATAAAATATTTGCCACACGATTGCTTGAACAACCTGTTAGGATAAAGCCGACTTCATTCGTAGGGGATGACCCATGTGTCATCCTGCCTGACGACGTGCGATATAGAATCACGCTTTGAACGGAACCGGAAACGACACCGTACTTCAATGCACAACCCACGTCGAAACAGCGGGTAGACACATGGGTCTACCCCTACTTTTCACATCACACCGGCATTGGAAATAATTCGTCATTGTGTATGAACCCAGATCAGAGGACTGACACTCAAACCGAGCTTCTTAAACAACACTCCCACCAGTAGACAGTATCCAGAACCAACCGTCAATCCCACCACCAGCGAACCGTTTTTTCCTGACCCCGATCAGAGGCCGCTTTCAGCTTTTCATCCAGCGACTGATCCCGTGACGTCTGAAACTCCGTCTGATTCACCACGGCCCGGGCATTCACCGTCACGCCTCCTCCCACCAGACAGATCATCAGCCGACCGGCTTGTTTGTAATTCATAGCCGTCGGCACCTGCTTCGGAATATTTCCCTCAGGCACCAGAAACTCTGTTTCAGAGGAAAAGAAACGATGCTCCCAGCCGACCAGTTCTTCCAGCCGTTCCTTTTTGATCAACGCCGCCAGCACCGTCAGATCAGTGATCGACTGCAGCTCTGCAAACGTCGGATGCTGATCCGCCAGCTTCGCAAAATTCTTCGTAAACTGCTGCGCGTATTTCGTGGTCGAAAGCCGCGTCTGGGCGGCGTCGGTTCTCTGCCCCGCCTGATTCACGAATTCTTCCTGCGACATCATCTGCAACCGCTGCCCGGAAAATTGAAACGCGTCCCGGTCCGCCGTCGTTATGAATGCGTCATAGAGCGGCGTGAACCACCAGCGTTGCGTGCTGTTGCCCCCCCCGCGGAGCGTTGCCAGATGACTTTTGATTTCCCGTATCCCCGACGGCTCCAGGCCGATGGAAATTCGTTTCAGCATATAGTCGGCTTCCACCAGCACGCGGGCATAATGCGAACCCGCGGGCACTCCCGTCACCGAGACATCCTGCATTCCCAGAATCTGCGCCATCGTTCGAAAACGCGTGACCGCGGTTTCCGCCGAGGAAGCGTCATTGGTGCGGTGAATATATTCATTCATCCGCGCCAGGTTTTCCGTTTTCGCATCGAACGAACAGCCCGTCACCAGACCGCGGTCCTGAGATTGAAACGCGACGACCAGATCATCGAGCCGAAGGGGCGGCCGTCCCGTTTCCACACCCACAACCCGGTTCTGCGCATTGGCGGCGAACCCTTCTGCAGGCCCCGCGATAATCAGATCGTTGTGCTTCCGATCCACGAACAGATAATCAATCCGCGACAACCCCGCCAGATATTGCACCTCCGACGGCAGCGGCTGATTTTTCGCTTTCAGCTCACGGCACACCTTTTCCAGTTCGACGAGTGAGATCTTACGGAACTCCGATTTCTGATTCACATCGCCGGGAAGCGACTTCGCCGCGATTGCCTGCAACCGCCGCTGATTCAACTGACTGCTGTTCTGCGTGACCTGAAAGGGCAAAGAAACAACGCCGTCAGCGTCGATGGTGATCCCGCCCGCGTTCTGCTGATTGTTCTGGTTATTACCACCGCCGCCGTTATTGTTCCCGCCGTTATTCGTCTGAGCCGCAGCAGGCGCGCAGACAAACATCACCAGCAACAGCACGGGAACGAAGTGCCGGAAGCGAGTGTTGCATGTTACCAGTTTATGAGAGAGGTTTTTCATCAATGGCTGCTTTCTGCCCGCTAATTGCTGCCCGCAATATTTTGCCCGCGATAAAATCACGACATTCATTATTCTACCAGCCCGTCACGGTCAGAGTCAGCTTTTTTGTCGAATTTCGAGCAGGCTGAACCCATTTAACCCGCGTTCGATACGGAACAAAGCCCACCTGCTTCAGGCTGTTTACGCCTGCGGAAACTGGCAGCTTGACCCGTTCCAATCGATCCCTAACATGCGTGAAACGCGTCGCGCGCGTAAAATAAACCGTTCACTATCAAAACAGGTGAAGACATGAAAACACGTCCCTGCCAACCCATGCCCGCAGCCAACGCCGATCTCCTGTGGAATAAAACAGTTAGACAGGCTTTCAAAATGTTCCGTGCCACGTCTCATCAAAAATGGTGCCTGAGATCCACTACCATAAACAGACATAAACGGACCTTAACTCGTCCTAACTGAACCATAACCGGCCCCAAAGTCACCACTCACTGACCCGAACCGAACACAACATAAGCGGAGCGATCTCGCCCGCAATCATCAGGCAGCAAAGCAAAAAAACGGAGCCGCAGACCACAACGGTCCTGTTCTTATCTTACGGATGGCGACGTGAGAGAACAGACACAAATCCACCGACCAGAAAATTTCGTGACGTTCGTGTATTTCGTGGTAGAAAAAATACCATTGAGATCAGGGTGAAACGTCAGAAAAGTCTCACGCGTTTGAATACGTTTGCGATGCTGAACTTTGACTGCGTGCGCAGTCTGACACCTTTTTAAACTCCAGTTATTTTTTCCTTGATAGTTATTCCTTTCCAATCATCAGATTTGCCATATTATGACATGAATTTGCGAAAGTTAATTCCTGAACCATCTTCGATTTTTTCATCGTGAGTCCAGATGGTATCACACTCTTTACATATGGCTGCATTATCGTCTATGCCAGGAATAGATACCCGCCATAAATCAGCTTGGACTTCCCCAGAAATAGTGGGCGCTGTGTTAAGGTTATGCGGCCTGCTCAAA
>NZ_CALFPF010000694.1 GCF_937919775.1 uncultured Gimesia sp. | reverse complement strand
CCATCGTCAGGGGAAGATAAAAGCCGCTGAACATGGAACTCAGAAATGCGGGAAAAGCCAGCATCATCGTACCGCCGGCGGCAATCAACCAGACCTCGTTTCCATCCCAGACAGAGGCAATCGACTGGATAATCTGTTTCTGTTCCGATCGATTTTTAGCGATAAAAAGATGCAGCACCCCGATTCCCAAATCGAAGCCATCCAGCACAAGGTACGTGGAAATCATAAACAACAACAGAATATACCAGACTGTTTCCATGGCTCTAAGCACCTGCCTCTGCTGTTAAATCAGGTTTGTTCATCTCAACAGCTTCCGGACCCTGGTTGATGATGCGCGTGGCGAGAAAAAAGTACAGCACGGATAAAAACAGGTAAAGCCCCATAAAGCCCAGCAGAGTAAACATGACATTTCCCTGTGAAATATTTGGGGAGGCTCCGTCGGCTGTTTTCATTAATCCATAAATCAACCAGGGCTGACGACCGATTTCCGCAGTAAACCAGCCCGCTGTATTGGCAATAAAAGGGAACGGCAGTGACAGCATTAAAAACCAGAGTAATGTGCGACTGGTGTGCAGCTTCTGTTTCCAGAGGAACAAAATACTGAGCCCCATCAAAGCAATAAACAGTGTTCCCAGCCCTGCCATAATGTGATAAGAAAAATAGAGCAGTTCAACATTGTCCGGCCAGAGTTCGCGGTCATATTCTGTCAACCCTTTTACTTCTGCGTCCCAACTGTCGTGCGTCAGAAAAGAAAGTGCCTTGGGGATGATGATCGGATTGTCAATTTTCAGTTCTTCCATATTCGGCTGGCCAATCAGAACCAGGCCGGCTCCGTCTTCCGTATGAAAGTGCCCTTCCATTGCAGAGAATTTGATCGGCTGATGTTTCTGGACCTGCTTTGCTTCCCAGTCGCCGGTGGGAACGACGACAATCACACTGGCCAGAAACCCGACAATGACCGCGACAGCCAGATAGCGTCGGGTGATTTCCAGATGTTCTCCCTTGAGCAGATGGTAGGCGGCGATGGCTGACATCGTAAAACTGCCCGTGATCACCGAGCCCGTCATCGTATGCAAGTATTGCTTGAGCGCCCAGGGGTTACTGAGCAGTGCCCAGATGCTGGTCAGGTGATAAACGCCCTGCTCGTCGATTCGATAACCCACCGGATGCTGCAGGAAGGCATTCGTGCAGATGATGAAGTAGCCGCTGAGCCACGTGCCCAGCAGCAACAGGAATGAAACGATCCAATGCGCGGTCCTGCCCAGTTTTTTCTCACCGAAAATCAATAGGTAGAGAAACGTCGATTCCAGAAAGAAGGCAAAAATCCCTTCCATTGCCAGAGTTTGTCCCAGAATGGATCCCGTTTTTTTCACGAGCTGCGACCAGTTCGTACCGAATTGAAATTCGAGTGGGATGCCCGTAACCACTCCCATGAGAAACGTGAGGCCAAAAATCTTGAGCCAGAATCGCGCTGCGACATCCGCCCAGGGATTTCCTCTCAATCCGATACTCTTGAGAATAAAGATTAAGAGTGCCAGGCCCATCGTCAATTGTGGAAACAAATAGTGATAGGAAACCGTAAAGGCAAACTGGACACGATGCAGAAGTATTGAATCAATCATGCCTTTGATTCCATTTCACCGGTGCTGTGTTCTGTCAGGAAAATCATGAAACGAATTTGACGGTCGCTGCGTAAATCAGGGAATATTCTGCAGCCAGTAAATGAGTACCGTTCCAACTTTAGCCAGGCTGGCTCCCGAGCAGTTGCGTGGGATATCTCGCGTGGTGTGCCAGGCGGGGTAGTCAAAGTCGATAATATCACAGGTGGGAATGCGGGCGATTTCATTCAAGGGTAAGTGGTCATCCCGAATTTCATATTTTTCCTGAGAGATGAACTCCCGGATTCCTGTTTTTCGGGCAGCTTCCCAGATGCTGCGGGTCAATCTGGGAGCGTATTTGAGGCTGTTCTTTTCCATATAGATCGCCAGATTCTTGTCGGCGATCATGTCAAAGAGAATTCCGTAGACATATTCAAAATCGCGTGGTTCTTTTTTGTATTGATTCGCAAAATAATTTGAGCCGAGAAAATAAGCATCGTTTTCACGATACACAAGCTCTTCGCCATCAAAAAAGACAAAGTCGACACCATAGCCGTGGCTGATTTTCAAATCCCGCATCACGTTTCCCAGCTCCATCAGAAAAGCGACGCCGCTGGCACCGTCATTCGCGCCGATAAAGAGTCCCTGGGGCTGGAAACGATCGCGGTCGGGAAAAGGTCGCGTATCATAATGGCAGGCTAGAAGGATCCGTTTTTTAGCTTCCGGATACCAGCTGACAATCAGATTATTCATCCGCACGGGGGTCCCGTTTATGGGATGCGGGGCATCGAACGTCTGAAAATGGACTTTGGCTTTCAGTTCTCTGAAATGTTCCGAAATCAATTTTTGCTGTTCCGCCATTCCCGGAGAACCACTCACACGCGATTTGAGACGGCAAATTTTATTCAGATACTCATACGAGCGTTTTGCATCAAATGCCGGCTCAACCTCTGGTTCGGCAGCTGTGACACAGGCGAAGGAACTCACTGAAATCAGTATGATCAGAATCAGGAATCGAATTGTTGGCCACACCTGCCACCACGTATTCATTCGCTTCATTTATTCCCTGCTCGTTTGAGTGATCCGAATCAGACAGCGTTCAACAAAACACGTCGCAGATCTTACGATAATAATAACTTGATCGACATACAAACAATAGCGATATATAACACCGCACGAATGAAAGGCTCACCTTTTTTGACAGCCAGATTTGAACCGATCCAGCCACCGACGGACATGCCGATCATCAGAGTCAGACCGGTGATCCAATCGATCTTCCCTTGCCACGCAAAAATTCCAATGGCGGCTACCGTATAAATGGCCACAATGAATACCTTATGCATATTGGTGCGTAACAGGTCCATTTTCATGACACCATTCATAATGGCGATTAAAATGAAACCGATGCCTGCCTGAATAAATCCGCCATAAAAGCCGGCCAGGACCATCAAGAGATGTCCGGTCAGGGAATTGGGATTTTGAACGGCAGGGGTTTCCTGGTCAGAAAGGTTTGCTGCGTCAGTGGTCGTTTCCTGAGCAGACGGTGCTGGTTTTTTCTTACGTTTACTGAGGATCATCGAAACTAATACCCCCAGCATGACAATTGCCAAGACACGGTTAAACCAGACGTTGCTGAGCTTCGTTCCCAGAAACGCACCGATAAACGTGCCCGGAAGCGCGCAGAGCGCCAATGAAAAGCTGAGTCGAAAATCTGAAAAACCCTTATTTCGGAAACCGGCAATCGCTGTAACGTTCTGCCCTAAAATGGCAACGCGGATAGTCCCATTGGCAACCGCGCCGGGAATTCCCAGAAACACCATGGTCGGCATGACGATCAAAGAACCTCCGCCAGCCAACACATTCAGGATGCCGGCGATGATGCCCACTCCCGCCAAAAATAGATTTTGCCACCAGTCCAAAGTCTGCTTCCCTTCATGAGTATGATGAATCAGTGCAGATTGTCCCTGAGTTTCTCAGAGCAAACATGTTCTTAAATCTTTTGAGAGTTTATAGGTTTCTGCAACAGAGTTCCAATCGAAATGATAATGAAGAGCTCAAGTAAAATAGAAATCCGGGCTACGCGAGGAGTGAGGCAATCATTCCGGAGAGCACAATTCCATCCCAGGTACCCGCTCCTCCGATGCTGATTGAAGGGGCATCCAGCTTTTTGAAATCTTTCCAGTGTAACAGGTCAGCTCCCAGCAGCGGTCCGGAGATCCCGATCACAAAGGCAACAGGGGCATACAGCGGATGGAAGTCGACACCTATTTCCCCCGTCATCGGTGCAAAGATCCCGAAACCAAACCAGGTTGCGAGGACGGCAGCCAGAGGGGGAATGAATACGGGCATCGCGATTCCCATGCGCGGGACCAGTCGCGACGTTCGATAGCAGACCACTGTATTGAAACTGATTCCCGCCAGTGTGACCAATATCGGAGTGAATCCACCCGCGATAATGAATCGAGACAGCCAGACTGCCAGGAGAACGGGAATCACACAGCCCCCCAGATTGACGGCAATAATCGCTTCCTGTCTCAATCGCTGCATTCGTGGCATTAAGTTCAAGCCTACCACAGATTCGAAGACGGGGACATTCACCTCTTTGTCGAGTGGGAAACGCGAGATGGGAATATTAATCAACGATCCGAAAATCATGCCGAACAGGACCAGAATCGCAGCTTGCGGGGCCAGATGCAGGTTTCTTAAGGCAGTATCAGCGAGATCTACAAAGATCAACGGCATCATACAGCCAAAAAAGACCATGAAAGTCAGCATCATGCAACCTGATAACTGGGCGACTTGCAGATCATTCTGTTGCTGGTTGGGCACTTTATAATTTCTTTCCGTTGACCATGAAGGGAGCTGACTGGAATCGATACATTTAAACAGGAAAATCGTTGATGGCGATCATTTTTCAAAGGCATTTTAGCCACCCGGGAGCGTTTTCTGCAGGTTCTAAGCGGGAATATTCGGAACAATTCCTACCTTCTCGACGAATTCATCAACGGAAGCCTCTCGGGAAGGATGACATTCCTTAGCGTCCGGTTACAATCAAGGTATGGCAGGAAATTCATTTGGACAGGCATTTCGGATTACGACGGCAGGCGAAAGCCACGGCCCGGCTAATGTGGTGATTATTGACGGCGTTCCCCCGGGAATTCCGCTCAGCGTGGAAGATCTACTCGTTGATCTGAACCGCCGCAAACCGGGGCAAAGCAAGATTGTGACCCAGCGAAAAGAAGCCGATCACCCCGAGATTCTCTCTGGTGTCTTTGAAGGCATTACGACGGGAACCAGCTTGGCCATCCTGATTCGAAACGAAGACCAGCGGAGTCAAGATTACGGCGATATTAAAGACAAATATCGACCCGGTCATGCTGACTTTACTTACGATGCAAAATATGGGTTTCGC